>DVFT01000213.1 GCA_018713105.1 Candidatus Limivivens merdigallinarum
ATCTGTCCGTTCTCCATTTTTTTATCGGATTTCGTTGTCTCCAGGATTGCATCTTCACTTAGACCAGTGAGGAAGATCGGAAGGTCAAATCCGACGTTCATATCCCGGATTTCAAAAAATTCTTCATTGGAAAGAAGTCCGCGGCTCCAGGAAATATGTGCGGCGCAAAGGTAGCCGATTGCAACACAGTGTCCGTGGGGCATCTTGAAATCCATCAGCTTTTCTACGGCATGACCTACTGTATGCCCCAAATTCAGGAGGGCTCTGTCTCCCTTCTCATAAGGATCCTTCTCCACGATCGCTCTTTTGATCTTCAGACTCTCCTTTACCATTTTCTTCAGCACAGGCAGAGAGCGTTCCTGGATTTCGAACATCTCGTTGATGCACCATTCATAATAATTGGCATCCTTCAGCAAGCCGTGTTTCAGAACCTCACCCATACCACAGCTGAACATTTCATCGGAAAGGGTGGTAAGAGTCGCCAGGTTCATGTAAACCATACGCGGCTGATGGAATGCCCCTACCATATTTTTGTAGGCATCAAAATCAACCCCCGTCTTTCCGCCGATACTGCTGTCTACCTGTGCCAGGAGAGTAGTCGGAATCTGAATGAAATCAATCCCTCGCAGGTAAGTTGCTGCAGTAAAGCCGGTAAGGTCTCCCACAACACCTCCTCCCAGAGCAGCAAGAGTATCCTTGCGGTCAAAATGGTTTACAATCAGAAACTCATAGACCTTCCTCACCGTATCCAGTGTTTTGTATGCCTCTCCGGACGGTATAACAAAGGAATTCACTTCAGCAAACGTCTTGCCCAGTTCCTGCGCCACTTCCTCCAGATAGAGCTTTTCCACGGTAGTGTCCGTAACAATACAGATTTTATTTTTGGGACCTTCATAGGAGGAGACTGCTTCACTGAGCTTTTGGAAGGAGTCCTCCAGATAAATATCATAGGAACCGCCCTTGGTTTGGACGGTAAGCATTGTTTCTGTTTCCATAAATTTTGCCTCCGGATTTAGATATATTTTTCCAATTCAATGAGATAACGGCCTTTCCGGGTCTGAGAAATCGTTCTTAGAAACCGGAACCTTCCATGACCGCGGACGGAGATTAAATCACCATCCTTAATCGTATAACCGTTGGAGGTGACCATACGTCCATTGACGAAGACCAGCCCGCCTTCAATGGAGGAGACGAGGCTGCTCCTGGATGCCTTCAATGCTGTTGAAATCACGCTGTCCAACCGCAGGGAGGAAACTGTCCCGGTTACCCGTTCCGTGCGGATGGTGACCGTAAGGTTTTCTGTCGAGGTTTCCTCCACTCTCACAGTCGTATGGCGTACCCGCGTGAGTTCTTCCTCGATCAATCCTGCCACGGAAGTAACACAAAACAGGATTCCTTCCTTTTCATCCACCAGAATATCCCCGATCTTCCCACGGTCAATACCAAGATTCAGGACTGCTCCCAAAAAATCCCGATGGCTTAGGTCATCAGAAAATTTTTTCTGAAGAGGGGAGATCTTAAGGGCTATAATCGGATAGTGATAATTATAAGAAAGAGCATCAGGAAGAAAGGCTACCATCTGACGCTCTGCGGACTCATAGCCTCCAAAGGGACGGCATTGTATAAACGAAAGCTCCCGCTGGAGACCATGAAAAATATTTAATTCATTGAGATTCAGGAAATCGCTGAAGGTGGCAATTCCGCGCCGGTCAGCCAAGTTGGCAAGATCCAGCAGTCTTTTTTTCAAAAGCTCTTCCTCTCGGTTCATCGCACCCACTCCTAATAGCGATGGCTCATAGAAGGAACGTCCACACCGCTTAAAATCTCCTGGATATCTCCAGACACATCCACCGAGGAAGGTGTGATGATAAAGATATAACTGCTGACCTTCTGCAGCGCTCCGCTCAGCGCAAAACAAGACCCAGAAGAAAAATCAATGATCCTCTGAGCAATATCCAGATCCAATCCTTCCATGTTCAGAACAACCGTACAATTTGCGAGGAGAGTTTCCGTAATCTCACGGGCATCCTCCATGGACTTCGGTTTGATCACACAGACCTCCATCCCGTTGGTCCTGCGGGGACGAATGGGAGACACCTTGCTGCTGGTTTGCTGTGTTTTCACTTGCTTTAAACTGCTCTTTTCGTAAGATGCGGACGATGATGACTTCTGGGAAGTTTTCTTCTGAGAATGTACAGGTTCCTTGTTGATCTTAAAATCATCCTGGTAGTCGTCAAAATCATCGTCTTTCTTCTTCTGGAAGAAATGTCTTTTGGGACGTTCTTCTTCGTAATCGTCTTCTATCTCATCATCCAGATAACCATCGTCATCATAATCGTCGTTTAATTTCATGGCATTTAAGAATTTATCTAATACTCCCATTTTAATCTCCTATCTTTATTTATCCGGTATCAGGTATCTGATATACTGTAATTTCTTTCGCCGAAAATTCCGGTCCCGACACGAACCATAGTAGCACCCTCCTCGATGGCTACCTGGTAATCTCCAGTCATTCCCAT
>DVFT01000214.1 GCA_018713105.1 Candidatus Limivivens merdigallinarum
CACAGCGTCAGAGAAGGGGCGGCATAGGTCCGGCCGGCCAGCTCCTGATCCAGCATATACAGGCCCTTGGGATCGGAGCCGAAGAGCTGCATCTTCTTGATCAGGTCGGAGGCATTGGTCTCCTCCTCCCCCTGCTCCTTGACAAACCAATCTAAGAACTGCATGGTACGGAAGTCCTTTACCGTATATGCTGCATCATAAATCGTGTGGATCAGGCCAGTCACATAACACTCATGGTCATATCCTGCCTTCAGGATATCCAGTGCACTGCTTCTGGGCGCTTCCGGCTTGTCAATAGCCTCAAAAACTACTTTTGCATCGTTGTTCTGCAGGTACTGCACCATCAGCATTGCATGATCTCTCTCTTCCTGGGCTTGTACCTGATACCAGTTTGCAAAACCATTCAAGCCTTCCTCCACAAAGAAATTAGCAAATTCAAATATAAATAGGCGGAATAAAACTCTTTGTTTACCTGATTGTTCAACAATTCGGTTACTTTTTCATTCAACATGTTTTTTCTCCTTTTACTGAATTTATAGGGTCAGTATACCTCTTTTTCTCTATGAAGTCAAATAATGCCGACTTTTCAATATCCTTCTATCCTTCTCTGCTTTCTTAATTCGTAACGTTTCTTGCCTGCTTCCCATTCCGCTTTTTGTCCTTCCGTCTTGATGATCAGCTCAGGAACAGGAATCGCATTTCCCTTTTCATCGATTGCCACCATAACCACATAAGCGCGGTTGATCACCCTTCTCATCCCGTTCAGCTCCTCGATATAGGTATCCACACGCACCTCCATGGAGGTTTTTCCCACATAGGTGATCCTGCCGATCAGTACAATGGTATCGTTCAGGTAAGCTCCCGATTTGAAATTCAAGTTGTCTACAGAGGCTGTGGTAATCCTTGCCTCGGAATGTCTGGTCGCCACAATCCCCGCCAGTTCATCGATCCACTGCATCAGCTGACCTCCGAACAGACGACCGTATCCATTGATATGGCGGTGCATCAGCAAATAGGTTTGCTCGGTCTTAGAATCTTCTACACGTTTTGCTTTCATCTTCCAAATCCTCCTCTTTCCTTTTTGATATGATGAAATTTTATATTTTACATATCAGAATTTTATGTTATACTCTAAACATGCCAATACAACGAAACCATCAGGAGACCTCATTGTATGTCCATCAATTTTGAATACTATAAGATCTTTTATTATGTTGCGAAATACAGAAACATCACTCAGGCAGCCAATCTCCTCTATTCCAGCCAGCCTTCCGTCTCCCGGATGATCCGGATGCTGGAAAATGAACTGGGGTGCATCCTTTTCGTCCGGACGAAGAAGGGCGTCCTGCTGACCCCGGAAGGAGAGGAACTTTATTCCCATATTGCTCCTGCCTGTGAGGAAATCTTTGCCGGTGAAGAGATGCTCACCCGTTCCTGCGGCCTGCAGGGAGATACGATCCGCATCTGTGCCAGTGAGACCGCCCTCCGCTGCTTTCTGTTTGAACGGCTGGAGCATTTCTACACGGATCACCCTGCCGTCAAGCTGAAAATTTACAATCATGCAGCCACGGAAGCGATTGAGGCGCTTCATAGCGGCAATGTAGATTTCGCCGTCGTGTGCACTCCGGTAGAAGTCCAGCCCCCTATGAAGGTTACCCAGTTGGTTCCCTTTCAGGAAACTTTAATTGGCGGACTCCAGTATCAGTATCTGAAAGACCAAACTTTGTCCTTGTGGGAGCTTCACAAATACCCTTTGATCTTTCTCGCTAAAGGGACGCGGACCAGATTCTTCTATGAGCAATTTTTCGGCAAGCACAACCTTACGCTGAATCCTGATATCGAGGTGGAAACCTCTGACCTGATCCTCCCAGGAGTGATCAGGAATCTCGGGCTTGGTTTTCTTCCGAAGGATTTCGCCAAGCAGGCTCTGGAAAACCGCAAAGTTTTTGAGCTGCCTCTGTTGGAGGAAATTCCAAGAAGGCATGTCTGCTTGGTCGTGGACACCTCAAAACAGCTGAGCCTCACCGCAAGACTTCTCGTTAAATTTCTAACAGGAGATGGGATTCAAAACAGCAGCGAACATTGAAGTGGTACACCGTACTACTTCTCTTCCAGATACAGATAGGTATCCTCCGTAGATCCTTTCTCACAGAACCGGTAACCCAGAGAGGAAAATCCTTTCAATTCCTCCGGCTCTTTTCCCCCCATCTTGGAAAGCCAGCGTACCATCTCCCCTCTCGCCATCTTTGCCTTCGTTCCTTTCTGGATGATCTTTCCATTGTGTTCTTCTCCAAAGATACAGGTAATATACGGAATCTTTCTTTTCAGGTACGGTTCCACTGCCTTCGCGTATTCCCGGGATGCCAGATTCAGCACCCAGGAAGCTTCCGAAAGGAGCGCTTCGGCAGGTTCTTCTTTCCAGACTTCATACAAATCCTTACACGCTTCCCCGTCCAGAAAAAAGTTTCCCTTCGCCTGCATCTCCAGCCGATAGGGAACCACGCCATCCAGCGGGGAGAGGATGCCATAAAATCCGGACAGGATCCGCAGATGCTCCTCCACATACTCCCACTGCCTTTCTGAGAAGACATTGGGCGCCATATATTGATACTGAATTCCCTCATAGGAAAGCAGCGCCGGTGTCAGTCCTCTCTGCAGATCCATCCGGGCAAATCTTTCATAATTCAGGATCGCCAGCTTTTCGCTGCATTTCCAGATCTGCCTTGCATCCTCAAGGGACAAACTTTTCATAAAATGCATCAGCTTTTCAGCCTTGTCCAGGAAACGCGGCAGCGCCTTTACCGGCATACAATCCGTTTCCTCCCGCATCTTTTTTGCAGGAGAAAGGATGATCTTCATCGTCTTCATAGTTTCCTCCTTATGCTGCTTCATTGTATCACATTTTCTTTGCTGTGGCGAGTCCGAACACACATTGCTTTTTCTATGGCAAAACGGGGCAGAGAAAAACGTTCTCCGTCTTTCTCTGCCCCGCCGGGAATGATACTTTCTAATATCTCTTGATTTTTTTGGATGTGGTCTTGTCAAACTCCGTTTCCCGGATCTTCAGGTCGTGAACCTGTTTTGCAAAGGGAACGGTACTGTTGAACTCCTCCACGATTTCCTGCAGCCTTGCGGGAATATCCTTGATCTTCTTTCTATGGGCATATTCCTCATCCGGAAAGATTTCCGCCTGGATGACGCCGTCTGCCTCACGAACCAGGATCTCCTTCACCAGACGGTCCTTGGACAGTTCGTTCTCGATTTCTTCCGGAGAGACATTTTCTCCGTTCTTGAGGATGATCAGGTTCTTCTTCCTTCCGGTGATATACAGATAGCCTTCGTCATCCACATAGCCCAGGTCACCGGTTTTCAGCCAGCCATCCTCCAGCGTCTCCTTTGTCTCCTCAGGCATCTTGTAGTAGCCCATCATGACACTGGGGCTCTTCACCCAGATCTCTTCCTCCACGATCTGCGCCTTGCATCCGGGGAGCAGCTTGCCCACGGAATTCTTATTGATCGCCCAGGGCGGATTGATGCTGATGACCGGAGAGCACTCCGTCATCCCGTATCCCTGGAGAATCTTGATCCCGTACTCCTCAAACTTGTCCACCATCTCCGGATTCAGGTAAGCTCCGCCGCTGCAGATCGTCTTCAGCTTCCCGCCAAAGACCTCTTTTGCCAGCAGTTTCTTCGGAATCAATGGGGTATCCTGAAGTTTATTGTAGACGGTCTCGATCATCATCGGCACCATCAGGGTCATCTCCGGCTTAAAGAGTTTCATATTCTTTACCACACGCATGATCGAATCATTGATGCAGATGATGGCGCCGAGAGAAAGCGCCTTCAAGATATCCATCGTCAGGCAATAGGCATGGTGGATGGGAAGCACGGTCAGCGTCACTGTCCTTGGTGGAATCTTCAGATCCAGACAAGTGGCATTGTCTGCCAGATTCCGGTGTGTCAGCATCACACCCTTGCTCTTTCCGGTGGTGCCGGACGTAAACATGATGGTGCACAGGCTGTCCGGATCCGGTTCCGCCTGGAAACTCCCCTCATTTTCCGCCAACAATGGAAACAGCTCTTCCTCCATGGAAATTATGGTAGTAACATTCGGACAGGAAGCCTTTGCGGCTTCTGCCAGATCCTTTCTAAGGTCACTGTAGACCAGTGCGCTGACGTCCGCCCTCCTCAGAAGCTCTGCCGCCGCCTCACAGGGCAGTGAGGCATCCAGGGGAACCGCAACGCTCCCACTGTCCACAATGCCGAAATAGCTCAGGATCCATGCATAAGAGGTGGATCCGATCAGAGCAATATGCTTTCCCAGCAAGCCCTTCTTCTCCAAAAGCCGTGAAAAACGTTCGCTGTCCTTCTTAAGATCCGAATAGGATTTTGACTCAATCTCTTTCTTTACCTTATACCGGAAGGCATCGCCGTCTCCGTATGCCTTTACACTATCTAAGAGCAGTTCTCTGATTGTCTGTGCCGCCATAGTATCCTCCTATTTTTCCTGAAGCTTTTCGATGTACTGGATGGCATCCCGAACGGTCTTGATATGTACCACTTCCTGCTCGTTGACCTCAATATCAAAGGTATCCTCCAGTTCGCCTACCATGCTCATAAAATCGAAGGAGGTAAATCCCAGATCCTCGATGAAGCGCGCATCCTCAGTCACTGCTTCCTCCGGCACCTCCACATACTCGCAGATGATTTCTCTTAATTTTTCAAACATTTCTTCTTCCTCCCGCCTGTTTAAACTAAGTTAATAATATCTTTCACGGACAGATCCGGATTCTCAATTCCTTTAAAGAGAATCTTACAGATATAGTAATAGAAATATTCCAGCTTCTCATAGGTAAATGCCCCAAGCTGATGCTCAAAGCTGAAGTCCATCCCATTGTCCTCCGGACGATGCATGACTGTCAGGTACAGTCTCTGGGCTGCCACTCCGTTGGAGTACCATTTTGTCTTGTATGGGATATCCCCAATCTTAGTCAGTCCCTTTTCCTGAAGGGTGAGCGGCTGATAGGTCAGGCTCATGGGCTCATAGGTCTCGCCCATATTGTGGTAGAATTCTCCCCGGTGCGCATAGTATTCCACCGGATTAAAATTCGCATGGCGGAAAATCTGGTTCTGACCGTCGCGGATAATATTCAGCCCATCCATAAAGGTCTTATCTTCGTCCACGATCGTTCGGAAGGGGAAACAGTGGATCCTGCTGCCGCCGCATTTCTTTTCCTTAACCGTTGCCCTTCTGGCAACTGTGGTCACGATAGAAACGTCGGGACTTCCGTTGAATTTCTGAAAATAGGTACGCAGTCCCATCATCAGAAGGCACACCATGGACACTTCTCTTTCACGGCAGAAGTCCATCAGCCTTTTGGTTGGTTCTGCCTCCAGATGAAAGACTGCGATGTCCGCCGTCACATTGTCCAGTCCGTCCACCACTGAACAAATGTTTGGATTGTTCTTTTCCTTGCGGAGTTTATTCAATCTCTCGGAACCGTCGATATCGTTATAAAGCGGCTCAGAAGATTCGATTAATTTGTAGAAGAATTCCCTGTCTCTCTGCTGTGCTTTGCTGCCCGCCTCGTACTCCAAATCCTTCTTCAACTGCTCCAGGTAGGAGGCCATGGGTTTCGGAGCTTCCACGCCCTCGTACATATTATGGCAGTAAAGTTCGATCACATCTTTGATAAAACAGATCAGGGACTGGGCGTCCATGGTCATGTGGTTTACAAGCATATAGATGCCGTTGAATCCATCCGGCGTGGTAATCATGACGACGCGGTTCTGAGGGGAATCTTTCGTTTCAAAGGGGATCTCCGTCCACTCCTTCATGACACGCTCCGCTTCGTCCATAGTCTGTCCCATGAAATTCACGTACTCAATGTCCCGCTCCTCCGCCTTTACCACATACTGGAAGCAGTTGCCTTCTTTGTCCTCCGCGAAACGGAGCCTCATGGATTCACAGCGGGCATATGCCTCATAGATTGCTTTTTTCAGCTCCTCAAAATTGACATCCGTGCCGATCGTCACGCTGGTCCCGATGTTCAAAAGCTGTTTCTTCGGGCAGCTCTTCTGAGAAAAGAAGTGAAGCCTCTGAGCGGCAGTCAGTGGATAAACCTTGTAACCAAATCTTGTTTTCATTCTATCTCCAATCCTCCTATGAATTCATCCATCGCTTTCTCGTATGCTGCCTGATCCTTATAATAGGACTCCGCATGGCTTGCCCCTTCTACGATCAGCTTTTTTTTCTTTCCTTTGATATTCTGATAAATTTCATGACACATTGAGACGGGAACAAAGGTATCCTTGTCACCATGGATCAAAAGGATCGGTACCTTTGCTTTCCGAACCTCCCTGGCTGCATTGCATTCATCCAGCCCATATCCTGCCCGATCCTGATTCATCTTGTCGCAAATGTTGAGCAGCGGGAATGCAGGGAGATGATACATGGTGTTCAGCACCGAGGTGAAAACCTCCTTTGCAGAGGTGAAGCCGCAGTCCGAGATGATCCCTTTCACATTCGTTGGAATGTCCAGGCCGCTGGTCATCAAAACCGTCGCTCCTCCCATGGAAATCCCATGAAGCAGAAGCTTTATATCCTCCCCAAACCGTTCTTTCATAAATGAGATCCATTTCAGCGCATCAAAGCGGTCCAGGCAGCCGAAGCCCACGTATTTGCCTTCGCTGTCCCCGTGAGCGCGTTCATCCACCAGCAGCATGGTGTATCCCTTGGGCAGATAATATCCTGAAAGCCCAATGAAATCGTTCATCCCCTTGCTGGTATACCCGTGAAAGCAGATGACCGCCTTCTTTGGGTTGTTCCCGATGAGCGTGCCGTGGAGCTTCAGACCGTCACGGGACATCACATAGACATCCTCCATGTTTTCCGCCATCATTGCTTCTTTTCTCTGCTTCATGAAGGGCTCATACTGGCTCCAGTCAGTTCCCGCCATCTTCATGGTGCGCTCCACCTTCGCATTGGAGCGGATCATAGTTCTTTTGTAAAAATATTCCGCCAAAGCCCATTCAAAGGCACCGGCTGCAGCAGCTGCTGCCACTATTTTTGAAACTGTCTTCATACTTACCTCCAGCTTCCCGCGAACTATCTGTTGTTTGCCACAAACTCCTTAAGCATCAGCGCTTTCCCGATGTCTCCATCTACCTTCAGCTTTCCGGTGGTATAAGCCAGTACCGCGTCTGTCTTTCCCGCAGCGATTTTCAGTAGCGTATCCGCCGTACAGGTGAAGATCACATCCCGGTCATAATATTCATAGGGCTCCACATAGAGTTTTCCGTCCTTCACTTCCGCGTAAAAGGCACCCTCTGCCTCCCCGGTAATGTTAAACTGGAATGCCAGATGCTCGCCTATGTGGCTGACATCAGCATGGGCAAATAATTCGCGTACTTTTGCAAACAATTCTGAATAGGTCATGAAATTTCTCCCTTCTTCTTGCTTTTTCGACCAGTGGTCGAATCCTTACATAGCTAACATATCACTTTTTCGACCAGCGGTCAACCTCCTACCGTCTGGTATATGGATTGACAGAATCCTGATGTGCGGGTATACTGTAGGAAATGTGACGAGAACTATACGGATAGAAAGGATGGAAACGATGCCGTCTTCCACGAAATATCAACTAATTCTGGATGCAACCGAAACTTTGCTGAAAAACCGGGACGCAAAGTCCATCTCCGTGAACGATATTGCCAAAACGGCGGGAATCGGAAAAGGAAGCATTTACTATTACTTTTCCTCCAAGAATGAGATCCTGGAAGCCTTGATTCAGAGAAATTATCAGAAGGTCCTGGAGAACGCCTGCACCCTGGCATCCCAGTCGGAAAGTTCGCCCTTTGGCAGGATGGCAAAGCTATTCCAGCTCTGCCGCACTGCGTCCATGGAACTAAACCGCAAGGAAACCACCGGCTTTTTTGAATCCCAGGAGGCTGCCCTCATCCATCAGAAATACGTGCAGTACATGATCCAGAACCTGAAGCCGGTTCTCTGCTCCATCATCCAGCAGGGCATTGAACAGGGGCTGATCCGGTTTCCCGACCCCGCAGCTCTCTCTGAGATCGTTCTCATTATTCTGACCTTTGAGATGGACGACACGATTGCCCCGAAGACCCCAAAAGAACGTCAAGAGGTCTTGAATGCCCTGATCTCCCTTTTGGAAAACGGGACCTTCACAGAGCCTGGCAGCCTGGATTTTCTCCGGGAATTCTACTAAAAAACGGCGAAGCCTTCTCTATTAGACTTCGCCGTTTTTGTCATCCTATGAAACTTTTAGTTCTCGCGAATATGGACGTATTCCGCTACAGAGCGGTCAAATCCTCCGATGTGCTTGTACAGCCATTCCACCACGTTCTTCTGAACCTGCTCTACAAAAGCCTCGCTGGGGCCTTCTTCCTCCACCAGCATCTCATGAAGCTCCTCCACAGCCTTCTTGAACGCCTCATGCTGTTTCTTATGGGCTTCTATCTCCGGATATCCGATCTCCTCCTGAAGCTTCTCCTCAGCCTTGAAATGGAAATCTGTATACTCACTTAAGTAGTCCAGCATCTTGATGGCTGTGGTCTGCCCTGTGGATGTCTCACAGCTTTTCAAAAGCTGGTTGATCCTCTCGATCAGCTCTTCATGCTGTCCGTCGATCAGCTCATTGCCTGTGATCAATGAATCGTCTAATGTCGCGTATACCATGATAGGTTCCTCCTTCTCGCTCTCATACTTTCTTTTAAGAATAAACTCTTTTCATGGCATTGTCAAGCATCAGTGTTTCCCCAATCACCAGAGCCCTGGAATCCGCCCCGTGGCCGATTTGGAAGGTCTTGGCAACGGGAAGGGCCTTGGGGAGGCAGAGCCTTTCAAGGAGGGAACGGATTGACTGTCCGCCCATTTCCCCTTCAAGCTCTGTAAACGTTCCCAGCAGCAAGCCGCTTAGGCGTTCAAACACATGCATGGCCTTTAACTGATGGAACAGCGAGGAGATCGCCTGCCAGTGCCCGTTCCTTGCCTCCAAAAAAAGGATCTTCCCTTCCACATCGGGAAAGAACTCTGTACCGGCAAGCTTCAGAAGGCAGCGGATATTGCCCCCCACTACGGTTCCCTGCATGCGCTCTCCGTTCCAGAACTCCCAGGCAGCCTGAAAAAGGGTTGCTCCTTCATCCAGGAATGTCTCCCGGAAGGCTTTCTCCTGCCAGGCTTTCTGGGAACGCACCAGATTCTGGATTTGATAAAGACAGGTTTTATGCCCGGTCTTTTGATAGATGGCATTTACAAGGACAGTCAGGTCGCTGTAACCAAAGAAGGGTTTCGGATTCTGCTTTATCTGCTCGAAATCCAGATACGTCAAAAGTTCATTGGCCAAGTCGCCGCCTGACACATCGAAAATCCCTTTCATCCTATGATCCAGGAAACAATCCATCAAAATTTTGGCGCGTTCCTTTGGTTCCTCGCTGGATCCGCCTTTTGCATAGAGGCACGGGGAGATCCAGGCCTTAAGCCCCATCTTTTCCAGCACAGAACACAATTCTTCTATCTTTATCTTCCCGTCAGGTTGGATCCCGTTGGAACACGCCGTCAGCGCGACCATTTCGCCAGCCCCAAACCTGTAGCCCTTTTGGTTCCTGATCGTCTCCATTATTTCTCCCACAATCTTTTTCCGTTTGAGGCTGCCACTTCCCGATACCAGGAAAAGCTTTTTTTCGGGGTACGCTCCATGGTTTTGCGGTCTACATACACCAGGCCGAACTGATTCTCAAAGCCGGTATTCCATTCAAAATCGTCCAGGAATGTCCAGACAAAATACCCTGCCACAGGTACCCCTTCCCCGATGGCTTCCCCCACCTTCCACAGATGCGTATGCAGGTAATCAATCCTCGCCTCATCCAGAATCTCTCCGTTGCGATCCGGATGTTCCTGATAGCTGGCTCCGTTTTCCGTGATATAGATTTTCGCCGGATGATAATCCTTATGTACCCGCACCAGGATTTTCCTGAGCCCATCCGGCGTGATGGGCATCTGGTAATGGGTCATGGCGTTTCCCGCTGAAAAGCCCGTTTTAAACTGAATAGGCCAGACGCTTTTATCTTCCTTGGTAAAATCAATATTGTAATAATTGATTCCCAAAAAATCCACCGGTTGGCTGACCAGCCTTCCATCTTCCTCCGTTACCTCCGGCATAGAAAGCCCCTGTTCCTCATAAAACCTCCACATATCTTCCGGGTAATGCCCACGGAAAAGAGGATCCAGAAACCACCGGTTCGCATATCCGTCATGGCGTATGGCCGCCTCGCAATCTTCCCGGGAATCCGTAAGAGGTTCTTTGGGACATAGGTTCAAGGTGATGCCAATCTCGCCTGGATAGCCGCCTTCCCGAAACGCTTTTATGGCAAGCCCGTGGCCGAGAAGCAGGACATGGGCAGCCTGAAGCGCCGCGGAAAAATCCCGGATTCCCGGCGCCATCTCCCCGGTATAATGTCCGGGAAACGCCACAACCCACGGTTCATTCAAAGTCATATAGTGGGTAACCCTGCCTTTGAAATGCCGGAACAGATAACTGCAGTACATCTCAAAATGCTCCGCCGTTTTCCGGTTCATCCATCCGCCCTCATCCTGGAGAGCCTGGGGGAGATCCCAGTGGTATAAAGTCAAAAACGGTTCGATCTTCCGCTCAAGAAGCCCGTCCACCAGGCGGTCATAGTATGCCACTCCTTCTTCATTGGCTTCTCCATAGCCTTTCGGAAAAATCCTTGACCAAGCCACGGAAAAGCGGTAGGAGGTTACGCCCAGCTCTTTCAGGAGATCAAGGTCTTCCTCCAGATGGTGATAGGAATCGCAGGCAATGTCCCCATTGTCATCGTGGAGCACGTTTCCGGGTATATGGGAGAAACGGTCCCAGACCGTCTCCCCTCTTCCTCCATCTTTTGCTCCTCCCTCAATCTGATAGGAGGCTGTCGTCACTCCCCAGCGAAACCCTTTCGGAAATCCTTCCATGATCTCTTCCCTCCTGCTTTAAAGATCCATGGATTCCTGGTCAAAGGCTTCCACGGTAAAGGTTTTCTCTCCAAATTCTGTCCGGACATGCGCCGTCCGCTTCTGGCCGGAGTTGTTGATCACAACCAGCTTTTTCACAGCCGGGTAGTAGGTGCACTCCATATAGGGATCATCGGTCAGGTAGTTTCCATCCAAAGCGTTCCCTGACACATACAGGATCAGGTTCAAAAGCATCCTGGCGTTTTCCATGCTAAAGGAGAATCCGCTCAGATATGCCCCCATTCCTTTTCCAAATTCATGAATTGCAAAATCCGGCGTTCCATCATGGGACAGCAAGACATGGGCTTTGCCGTCTGTCAGGAACCGGCCTTCCCTTTCCGGAACCGTGCATCCTTCCGGCAGAAGGCCTTCCACCGTTTCCGTCTCGAACTGCCATTTCCCATGGCAGACTTTTTCCCCGGTATCCAGATCCACGCCCATGGCTGGAGCCATCCTGAAATAACTGTCAAAGCCTTTCACTGCGGACGGTTCCCCAATCCCGATGAAAGCGCCCCCTTCGTAAACCCACTGGTACAGGCGGCTTACCACATCTCCGTCTTTCCAAATATCGCCGCCGCTCCAGGCATCCCCTGCCCTTCCGGCATTGATGACCACGTCATAGTTGTCAAGGCAGCCCTTCTTCACGTCCTCAAAGCTGATAAAGGAAACCTCAAAGGGAAGTCCTGACAATGCTTCATTTACATGGATCAGGTCATGCATATACGTCTCATGGAAATGACCGGACAGCGTCCAGGAACGAAGCTTGCCCCAGTAATGGAGGACTGCCACCCTCGGTTTGAGCACATAGGGCTTGCCTGCTTTGTGGTAGGTCTGCATCATGCGGAATTCATCGGAAATCTTTTCGATATAATCCTGGAAATCCGGGAAATCTTCGGTCAGGTGCAGATATCCGCCAAGGCCGATTCTCTGGATCGGCACACGCAGCAGCGCACGGCGCACGGAAATCCAGTACTGCTTGGCATCAAGAGTCGGGTTGCCCCCTTCCATGAAGGTGGGCGCGCCGCCAAGGCCTACCGGGAACAGGTACGGGTGAAGGCGCAGCTCATGGGTTTCCACCGGCACATCGGCGCAAAGCCTTGCCTCATAGCCTGAGAAGACACATTTGATCAAGCCGTCAAAGCCGAACTCCCGGAAACGTTCTCCGTAAGGCTCCAGCCCTACCCAGCTGTCGTCGTAGAAAACATAGGCTTTTTTGTTATACCTGTGGGTGATCTCCACCAGCTTCTTCCCGAAGGATACCACGAACTGGTTGATGAAGTCCATCCAGTCCAGCTTTTCCTTGGTGGCCGGCATATGGGTCACATGCAGTTTTCCCTGATTGACAAAATCCTCCGCCGTCAGGGCATAGCCGTACTGCTCCTGGAACTCATCCAGCGCCCTTTCGCTGACGGTAAAATCATAGGAACCCCAATCCGTAAAGAGATTCCTGTTCCTCTCGCTGGCGCCCCAGATCCAGACAAAATTATAAAACAGGGAAGTAAAACGTACCACCGTTGTATCCGGATGGGTTCTGCACCAGTTTTCCATCCAGCCAAGGAGATATTCCTGTACCGCCGGATACCTGGGATCGATCTGCATCAGGTGTTCTTTGTCCCAGTTGTTCGTCGTGTGGTTGTACATGGAAATCTCTTCCCAGATCCTGTACGCCAGAAAGCTCACTGTGTAGGTATGGAACGGAGTGATATTCCGGATGGACACGCTCTTTGTCTCCGGATGATAGCTCCAGTTTTCCCTGGGAACTTCCACATTGGTGGTCCGGTCATAAACCTGCCAGTATTTGATGGAAGCCGGGGTTTCGTTGACCTGGAATTGTTCCTCAAAGAATTCTTCCAAAAGGACGATCTCCATCGTGTCTGCCGGCGATATCTTGGGGCTGGTCATCAGGAAGGTCTGCTGCAGGCAGTCCGGATGCTCTTTTGCCCAGGCATTGTGGTCGCGGATGATGCAGATAGTAGAATAAATTCCATAGCCGGCATTCAGGATCTCATCGGACAGCACAGTACCGTCGCTGTCCCGGATTACATCCGCCCCCCATTTTTCCGCCATTTTCAGTGTCAGTTCCTCATATCCTGCCTCTCCAGGCAAGGTAAATCCACCTTTTAATTTACTCATGTCATTCCTCCGATTTTTTCTATCCTTTATTCCCGCGGGCAACGAGCCAAGCGGACATGCTTGCATGTCCATTTGGCGACTGCCGGCTCTTCTGTTACGGTTCCAGGTCCAGCTCCGCCATAGTGGCAGGCATCTCATGGCAGGTATTCACCTTTGTCTCGTCCGTCACCAGGTCAAAACAGCTTGCGACGATCCGGCCTTCCCAGATGATCGGCTCTCCCGGCTGGTCCAGTTCCCCATGGAACCCATCGCAGTCCGGCGACTGGGCGATGCGGCGCACATTGCGGTTTTTATCCACCATCACGATGGCGTTGTTGTTAAAATCCGCGATGTAAAGGTTCCCCGTCTTCTCGTCCAGGATCATTCCGTCCGTGGAAAACAATTCGTTTTCATTTTTGGCATACAGCTCCCGGCTAAGAAGACCGCCGTTTTCATCCAGAGCAAGCTTCCACACTTCCCCGTCGCCATAATTTCCCACATACAGGTTCCCTTTGGAGTCAATCTCGATACCGTCCACTCCATACTGGCATCTGGGATTTTCCGTGATCCAGGTGGCAAAGATGTATTCATCCTCCAGGGTATTGGTGATATGGATATCCTTTGCGTCCAGCGGGAAGCGGTAGACGCAGCTTACCAGCTTACCGGAAGGATCCTTGACCCTCGGCATACAGCTCTGGGTGACATAAAGATAATTCTTATAAATGCGGACGCCGTTTGGATGTTCCATCCCGTCAGCGATGGTGTGCCAGTCTTTGACGCTTCCGTCTTCATGGAACATGATCTTTAACATCCTGCCCTTTTCCAGAAGCTCCGGTTTCCCGGACCATCCCTGGTTGTCGCAAAGGTACATATTCCATTCTGAGTCGAAGGCAATCCCCATATTCCTGGCAATCCCCGTCTCCGGATGCACCGGCACATCAAACCATTTGGAGATCCTCTTTTCTTTGTCAATACGGATCACACAGCCGGACATATTGTCATCGGCGTAGTTGGGGCAGGAAACGATCAGGTTCCCGTCCTTGTCGATCTCCATGCCATCCGGCGTACACACATACTCCTCGGGCAGCAGCGCAAATAATCTGGACTGTTGCATAAATAGCTCCTCCTTTATTCTTCTTTATTCTTTGCGGAAGGGAATCGTCATCGTCACAACGGTCCCTTTCCCAAGTTCGCTTTCAATTGTCATGTCATAGGGTTCCCCATAGATTTCCCGGATGCGTTCCCGCACGTTGCTGACGCCGAGTTTCCGCACGCCGTCTTTCTGGCGGTAGTCCTTTTTGAACTGCTCTGCAATGTTCTCCTTCGTCATGCCGACCCCGTCATCCTTTACCATAATCACCAGGGTGTCTCCTTCCCTTACAATCTGGATGGCAAGCCTCCCGCTCTCCTCCTTAGGCGCGATCCCGTGAAAAATCGCGTTCTCCACGATCGGCTGGAGCATAACGTTCAGGATCTGGCAATCCATCAGTTCTTCGTCGCAGTCAATCCCAAAGGTAAACTTGTCCTCATAGCGGTACTTTTGCAGATTCAGGTAATTTTCCACAGAGCGTACTTCGTCCCTGACTGTGCTGAATACGGAATCCCTGATGTTTAACGTGCTTTGGAGCAAGGCAATGAAGGCTCCGGTAAAATCCGCGATCTGCCGGTTACCGTCCATTTTCGCCATATAGACAATGGAATTCAGCGTATTGTAGATAAAATGGGGATTGATCTGTAAAAGCAAGTTTTCGATCTGCATCCTGCGGGCTTGCTTTTCATGTTCCACAGACTTATGCATCAGGCATTGGATATTAACCACCATCTTATTAAATGCTTTCGCCAAAAGTTCCAGCTCATCCTTGGTATGGATATCTACCTGGATGGAAAAATCTCCCTTTCCTACTTTCTTCGCCGCCTCGCCAAGCTGATGGATGGGATTGGTAATCCGCCGGATCAGGAATCATAAAATACAAATAAAACTACCAACGCTGCAAGAAAGATCAGCCCTTGGTAGGTACACACCACAAAGGAGCGGTTCAAAAGCTCGGATCCTGAGATTTCGGACACCAGCGTCCAGCCGTCCTCCAGCTCCGTCGTCGCCAGGAAGACATCGTTTTTCGCCTCCCACATCAGGCTTCCATCCTCCTGTTCCTGGACAAGCTCCTGCCCGTACGGCTGCTCTTCCAGGTTGATGGAACCGTCCATGACGATGACATTCCCCGCATCATCCAGAAGCCCATATCCTTTCAGGAGCATGGTCTCAAGCTTCGCCATCTCCCTTACCACATCAAGCTCCAAATTCACTACCATCCAGCCAATCTCCCCCCGCTGGTATTCCGGCGGATAGTAACGGGTGATAAAGCTGATCACCTCTTCTGTCTGGCCGTCCTGGGTTGCTTCCGACTGGTGCACCCTGCTGAAGCCTTCTTTTTTCCCGGTTGCCATAAACTCTTCAAACCAGGGATTCTGTTCCGGTTTAAACGGATCCTTCACATAACGGCTGCTGAAAGTCCTCCCATCCTCCGTATAGATCATGATCTCCTGGATCTCGTCCATAATATGGGCATAATCCGTCAGTTTGGACTGGGCTACCCTCTTCGCGTATAGATAAGCTCCCGTGGATTCCTCTTTCTGGCCTGCCGCCTGGTAGATCAGTTCATCCAGCATCACCTGCTTTGCCAGGTTCATGGTACTGGCCTGAAGCATACGGATATGGGAAGCCGCTTTCTCCAGCTGGTGCTGCTGGTTTTCGATTTCCTGCTCCCTGGTATTTCTTGAGGTGAGCAGAAGCACCACAAAAGATACCAAAATAAAGGTAACCGCGACAGAACCCAGCACAAAACCGATCAGCTTTCTCTGCAGCGTTATGTAATTTTTCTTTTTTTCCATAAGGTTATTTCCCTCTAAGCTCCCTCATATATTCCCGCGGGAGAATGCCTTCTTTCTTCTTAAAGACATAGCTGAAATACTGTGCGGAGGCAAACCCGGTCTTTTGCCAGATCTCACTTAGGGTTGCCGATTCCTGCTTCATCATCTCTTTCGCCCGCTCCAGACGGTACTCCGTGAGATAGTCCACAATCTTCGTCCCCAGTTCCTGTTTAAAGCAGCGCCTTAAATGCCCTTCCGAGACATTAACCGCCTCCGCAATATCGGGAATCGAAATGTCCTTCTGGTAGTTCAGATGGATGAAATGGACCGCCTGGTTGACATAGGCGGAATACTGCTTCTCCGTCCGGTCTTCACAGAGCTTCAGGATCCCCTCCAGGCACTGGGTAAAGCTGTCCCGGGCTGAAAAAACATCCTGAAATTCATAGGGAAGCTCCAGGATTGCGGGGTCGAGCTGCTTCTTTTTGGCATATTGCTTCATGCTCCGTTTCAGCGCCCTAAGCCCTTCCTCGTATTCCCACAAAGTGAGGCCCTTCCCTCCCTCTTCCAAAATGCTTTTCAGGTCCGCAAGGAGCTCTTCCCCTTTCCCTTCCGATATTTTTGTTTCCATAATCTCCAGAAAGCCGTCCCAGGAAGAACCTTTCGTTTCCCCGGCGGCGGCCAATTCTCTAAGCTCCGATGCCCGAAACAGAGTCTGTTCCGGGCTTGCAAAGGTATATTCGGAAAGCTTTTTCAATTCACTGTACGCATCAGGCAGGTCAAAAAACTGCCTCAAAGTATCGGAAACCAGGAACATACATCGTTCCTGGTTTTTCTCCAGGAAGCCGGAAAGGACTTTGGCTGCTTCCCAAAGCAGCTGCTGCCCGTCTGTAGCTTTCTCGCCGATATAAAAGATCCCGCAGAATTCTCCCTGCGCCACCTCGGTAAAGGCCGTACAGCTTAAATCTTCCGGATAGGACAGATCCTGAAGTTCATAACAGTCCGCTTTCAGCCCTTCCTGGTTTACCGGATGGGACAGGCAGATCCTTGGCGGACGTTTCAAGAGAATCATCCCGTAGCGCTGCATGGGGCGGTGGCGTTCCGTATATCCTTCCAGTACCGCAGAATGGCTTAAAAGGAAACTCCTCACATTGTATTCCAGGATGCGGTGCTGTTCTTTCTTCTCTATCATAATATCTTCCGCTGTTTTTTCCAACAGTTTTTTGAGAGAAGTTTCATCCAGCTCATTTTTCAGGATATAGTCCGCCACGCCAATCTTCATTCCTTTTTTCACATAGTCGAAATCCCGATATGCCGTGAGAAGGAAAATCTTTGCAGGGATCTGTTTCAGGATCTTTTCCGCGACTTCCAGTCCATCCATCACAGGCATGCTGATATCGGTAAACACTACATCGGGTTTCAGTTGAATGATCTCCGAGACCGCTTTTGTGCTGTTGGTGGATTTTCCCACTACCTGGCAGTCCAAATCCATGTTGGACAGCAAGTATTCAAAATATTTGATGGCGATCTGTTCATCATCAACAATATAAATTCGTAATTTCATATTACCGTCTCTCCTGTGTACAGATGCTGACTTTCTGCCTTATCCTTTCACCGCTCCTGCCGTCAGGCCTTTGATAAAGCTCTTGGATCCGATGATAAAGAGGATCAGGACAGGGATGGTCGCCAGCGTAAGGCCGGCAAGCTGGGCGCCGTAGTCGGTACGGTATGCGCTTGCAAGGCTCTTTACAAAAATCGGGATCGTATAGTTCTCCTGCCTGTTGACAAATACCAACGGGTAAATGTAGCTGTTCCAGGACCAGAGGAACTGAAGCAGGCACAAGGTCAAAAGGCCTGGGCGGATACAGGGCAACGTGATGGAAGCATAAATCTTCGGTTCCGTCGCCCCGTCGATCCTGGCGCTCTCAACCAGTTCCAGGGGCAGAGCGCCCTTGATGAACGAAATCATCCAATATGCGCCAAACCCGCTGGCAAGCCATACAAAAATCATGGGAAGCAAGGTGTTGTTAAGGCGCACATTCCGCATTTCGATCATGTAACCGATGATACCAATCTGGGTAGGAACCATCATGGTCATCATGATAAACAGGTTGAGGATTTTCTTTCCCTTAAATTCATAAACATTCATGGCATAGCCGACCATGGAACAAATCACTACGCTCAAGACCATTGCCACAATGGAAATGATAAAGCTGTTGGCATAGGACTGCACGAAATTGGATTCAAAGATCGTATGGATATTCTCCATCAGGTAATTGGAGGGAATCAGCGGATTGTTCTGGAAAATCTGTTCACTCTTGTACGTGGACATGGAGAACATCAGCCAGAACGGCACAAGGGAGATCAGGGAAATCAACGCCAGCAGGATCCCCAGCAGGATTTTTTTTGTCTTTTTCATCAGCGTTCTTCCTCCTTTCCGTTCATCAGGCGAAGTCCGATCAGGGAAACTACCACGATAATGACAAACAGAACGCATGCCATAGCGGAAGCGTAACCCATGCTGGGATTCGCGCCGAAGGCTTTGTCATAGAAGTTCCACACGATCGTCAGGCAGCTCTGTTCCGGGCCTCCGACCACACTGCTGGACTGGTTGGTAAACAGAAGGTTCGGCTCATCAAACAGCTGGAACGCGTAGATCGTGCTGGTAATCACCAGGAATACGGTAACCGGCTTTAACAGCGGGACTGTGATCTTGAAGAAGGACTGGATCCTGTTTGCCCCGTCGATCTCAGCTGCCTCGTAGAGATCATCCGAGATGGAAGTAATCCCGGCCAGATACATCGCCATAAAGTATCCTGTGTTCTTCCAGACAATCATAAAGGAGATCACAAGGGGAGCCCACTTTGCCGTTCCGGTAAAATTGATGGCTGTGCCGCCAAAAGCTTCGATCAGTTTATTTAAGATACCCACATGTCCTTCAAAGATGAAGATGAAGATCATTCCGATTGCTACCGGAGTCGTCACATAAGGCAGGAAATTCACCGTCTGAAGTACATTCTTGAATTTTTTTACATTGCTTAGAAGGGCTGCAAAAATCAGTCCCAGGATGATCGCTATCGGGAAGCCAACGATTCCGATCCGGACCGTATTCCACACAGATTCCCAAAAGACCTTATCCTTGGTAAAAATCCGGACAAAATTGTCAAGCCCTACAAACACTTTCTCATTGTAACCTGCCCAGTCCAGCGTACTCATATAGAAGGAATACAGGATTGGGAACAGGTTGAACAGCAGAAAGCAGATGCAGAATGGCGCTACGAAAATGATCGGCCAAGTTCGTGTATATTTTTTGATACTTCTATTCATAATCGCATCCTCTATCGTTTCTCATTTTCATAAGAAAATGGGGGAACAAAACCCATTCCCCCATTTTCCATCCTCATGCTTCTTATAGGTTACCCTTTTCGGTTTTATTTAATGGTCACGTCTTCGGAACCAACCAGCTGGGTCAATTCTTCCACTGCTGCTGCCACAGCATCCTCTGTGGTCATCTCCGGATCATTCATTACCTGCTGGGCAACATCGTTACGTGTATTTACGATATCATTGTCGTAGATACTCGGGGTTACAATGCTTGCCTGGCCGATGATATCCTGATAATACAGGGTGGAGATATCCTGTCCGCCGAAGAAATCTTCATCGGATCTCTTGAAGAATTCAGAATCTGCAGTGTACTCATTGTCAATGCTGATATAACCAACTTTGTCACGCATTACAGCTGCGCCTTCCGGATCGGAAATACACCAGGTAATGAAGTCATAAGCAACCTGTTTCTCTGCATCGCCGGACGCGCTGGTGATACCCATTGCAGTTCCGCCGTGTGTATAGCCAACCGGAGCTTTGATCAGACCCCAGTTTCCGGAACCTTCCGGATCGTTGGACTCGATGTAGTAGGTCAGCGCCCAGTCAGGACACGGATAGAAGATGTGGTTTTCTCCTGCATAGGTTGCGTTTGCTTCCGGGGTACCGTTCTGGTAGGTATCAACAGCCCCTGCATCTCTTAACTCAACCAGTTTGCCCATGATATCCGTCATCTTCTCAGTCATATTGATGGTTCCGTCCGTTACATTAGGAACTTCACTTGCGAAGTACAGCCACTCTGCAACAGCCTGTCCGGAGTGGAACAGGAACACTTCCCCGTTGGATGCCTCGGATACTTCTTTGCCTTTCTCCACATAAGCTTCATAGCTGGAGAACATTTCCTGCAGCTCAGCCGGATCATCGGTTCCCAGGTATTCTTTTGCCAGGTCGCGTTTGTAAGCGATACCTGCCGGGCAGATATTCTCGAACAGGCCGATTACCTTTCCGTCATCCGTGGTAGCCGCATCCATGTAGATCTCATTGTATTTGCTGACATCCAGGCCGTATGTAGTGAGGTCTTCCATGATATCCATTTCTTTCCAGTTCTCGATCAGAGTCATATCCATCGGGATGATGGTAGGAAGCTCAGAACCGGAAGCCAGAGCCTGCTGTGCTTTGGTCAGCATATTGCCCCACTCAGTTGCGGTCGGCTCGAAGGTTACATTGGGATGGCTTTCGCTGTATGCTTCCATCAGCGGCTCATAAAAGTTGGAATCCCATCCCCAGTAAGTAATGGTAACCGGTTCGTCAGAGGAAGCTTCCTCTTCTGCTGCCTGGGAAACGAATCCTCCGAAGGTACCTGCCATCATAGCCGCGATCACGCTTGCCGACAACAATGTGTTCACAAATTTTTTCTTCATTTTCTTTCCTCCTTATTGATTGATGAATTTATTGTACTATACAGCGCATCAAAATAAAATTTCTTATTTCACACATTTTTAAGATTTTCAAACATCTCTCCCCAGAAAATAAGTACAGTTCTTTCTTGCTTCCTCCATCAGGATAAAATGTGCCTGGCCCTCCACGGAGGTTCCCGGATCCTCAAAGGCCGGGGAACTGGCTGCGTCCCACATAAGGCCTTTTTCATCTACCTTTTGTATCAGCGCTTCCCGGATGGTTTCCGCCGACTTTAAATACTCCCTTCCAATCATCCCTTCCTTGACTGCCCAGTACAAAATATAGGCTACCATCGCAGACACCTCTGACTCCTCATAAGTATCCTCCTTGTCCAGGAAATTATGGAACAGCCCGGAGGGAGCCTGCACCTTAAGCATCCCATGGAGCAGATCAAGGAACTTCCCTTTCAGCCATTTCCGTTCTTCGGACTCTTCCCGGAACACCAGAAGCATCCGAAACAACCCCGTCAAAATCCATCCGTTCCCGACACCCCAGGCAACCGGACGGAGGAAATCTCCCTTCCCGTCATCCCACATGTGGTAATACAGGCCGATGGAAGGACGGTAAAGCCTCTTTAAAATCCCCTGCATCTGGGCAAACCCTTCCTTACGGTGCCCGGTCAATGCCAAAGCATAGGGAAGGAACGCCGCTGAATCCGCCCAGATTTCCTTCGTCCCCTTCATATGGAAAAGGGTTCCATCTTCCGCCCTTTCGGCATCCTTCAGGAGGAATTCCACATTCTTCCTCGCCGCCTCCACATACCGGGGATTTTTTTTCAACTGTCCGACAATATAAACGGACGGGATACAGAACGCGGAATCCGTCACCGCCGGCGTATTCTCCACATTGCAGAGACGTCCGTCGCTGCTCTGCCTTAAGACCATGTCGTAGACAAACAGCTCCAGCCTTACATCCTCCCCAATCTCCAAAAGCGTCTGTGCTGCCATCCCCTGTTCCCAGCACTGCCTCGTCATACAGAGCATCGCCTCCAGGGCTTTGCTTTTTTTATCCTTCTCTTTCATCGTAGTAAACCTCCTTATCCTTTTGCTCCATCTAAGATTTCTCCCTATTCCCAATTCATCCCCTGCGGGATGCTTCCTTCGCCGGATAAAAGACCATAAGCCCGATGATCACCAGCGAAAAGAACACTGGAAACCAAATATAATTCAACAAGATTCCCTGCCGGACTCCTTCTGTGATCAGTCCGTCCGCCTCATAGCCTGACCACTCGAGGAGCTTGGCCGTCAGGACTCCTGCCGCTGTCTGTCCCAGCTTTTGCAAAAACACCATGACAGACATCATAAAACCGTCGATCCGTTTGCCGGACTGGCGCTCCGACCAATCTATGGTCTCAGAGATCATCACGAAAATCGTACCTGTCGCAATCGTCCACCCCACATTGGAAAAGATATTACATCCCAAAATCAATGCTTCATTGCTATGGACCAGGGCGTTGGCCGACATGGAGATGCACCAAATGACATTCCCGACAATCACACAATATTTTGTCCCCAGCTTTTCCGCCACTTTCGGCATCACGAACGCTACCAGAAGCCCTACCACGGAGGAGGTAGTCAGAAGAAGCGACCCAAACGCCTCATCTTCTAGGATATATTTTGCGTAATAAGTGATTCCCTGCGTCCTCATGACCATATAGGTCAGCGCGCAGAACTGGACGGTGCAAAGAATGATCCACCCCCGGTTTTTCATTGCGATACGCACACTTTCCCCGGCTTTGATCCTTTCTCTTTTGCCATTTTCCGCCACCCGCTCTTTCTGGTTCCATGCGTTGGCAAGCCCGCAGGCCATAAAAAGAACCGCAAATACCAGCACCGTCCTCGAAAACCCGCTCCTCTGGTCATTTCCCAACAGAGAAACCAGACGCAGCGTGGATGCCGTTACCAGAAAGCCGCCCAGGTTTGCCCCCAGATTTTTGAACACGTTGAGGACCAGGCGTTCCCGGATGTCCCTGGTCAGCACGGAAATCAATGTGGAATAGGCAATATTGACCACTGCGAAATGAATGCTGTAGGCAATGAAAACCACAACCATATACCAGATCAGCAAATGCTCCGAAAGGAATGCCGGCGGCGAAAACAACAGCCATAGCCAGATTCCCGTAGGTATCAGGAAAATCCGAAGAAGTGGAAGGCATTTCCCCTGTTTCAGTTTGAGATAGTCCAGAAGAATCCCCATAATCGGGCTCAGCACTGCATCTGCCGCCCTTCCGGCAAACATGATCATGGTGGTCGCCGCCAGCCCGATCTTCAGGACATCCGTACAGAAAAACAACAGATAGGAAGACAGCAGCGTGTAAAGCCCATTCCCGGTCACGTCCCCCAATCCAAAGCATATTTTTTCCCTGAGTGACACTTTTGTTTCCTGCATTTTTTCTCCTTCCCTTCCAATGGCGATGAAACGCAGAAAACCGCCGCAGGAGTGAATCTGGCTGCGACAGTCTTCTGTCTGTTTTCATCTGCCCGTCCATGTCTGTCCCTTATTCAATTTTTTTGTGAAGCCTTTTCCACGGGCCTTTCACCATCCAATAAGCAGTGGCGGACACGCCTGCAAGCAGGTAAAAGAGGCAGCACCAGGACCACCCCATTCCAGTCACCAGCCCCACGATCAGCGATGTCCCAAAAGGCAGCAGGATTACACCGATCATCTGGAACGTATACCCAAAATGAAGGATACTGAAGATAAAAGATTTATAGAGTGTCTGCGCCACTTTGTTTTCATAGCGCGCCTGCATGGGAAAGGCATACAAAAACGTCAAAAGCACTGCAGCCAGCACCACAGTCACTACCCCGACAACCACGCCGCCTAAGGCCTGATTGACTGCCGTGCCCAAAACTCCCATAATATAGAGATCCGCCGTCATGACGCCTCCCGCCAAAAGAAGGATCAGCCAGATTGCCGTCGCCTGCTTGAAATTTTTCTTAAATTCCGTAAAAAAGCGGCGCACCAGATACCCTTCTTTATTTTCCGCTGCCAGGTAAACCGAGGCATACAAGGCCGTCGTGGACGCCCCAACCGTAATCACCGGAATACTGGTAACCAGCCATAGAATGTTCAGGACAATCAGATCCCACAATTTTGACATGAATCGGTAGAAGCGGCTGTCTTCTGAGAACAACTGTGTCAGCATGTCAATCCTCTCCTATCCTTCAGACCAGCGCGCTTTCCGCATTCGTCCGCATATAGCCGTCCCGGTATCCGCACGGCAGGCTTTCCGGTTTTTCAAAGGTTGTCGTCATTTGATAGGATGTCCGCTCCCTGGAGCTTTGAACCAGCCCGTTTAAAAGCTCCACAGCGTGGCATGCCATCTCCATGGATGCACGGTGCTTTCTCCCCGCATTCAAAGACCATGCCAGCTCCGCCGCTCCCACGCCGCGGGAATTTGACGCGAATCCGTATTCCAACGGGAGCGTCACCACGTCATCACAGCCTTTTTTCACCAGCCTCACAGGACCTGCGAATGTATCAGGATTAGGCAGGAACAAAACGCCTTCTGTGCCATAGAGCACCAGGGACTCTTTTTCCGGGAAAATACTGTCTCCGTTGAAATGGAGCGTCCCCATCGTCCCGTTTTGGAAGATCAGGTTCGCCATCATCAGGTTTTCATTTTCCACCGTCAGTTCCTCTCCGAATCTTGGGTTGCCCGGATCGATAATCTTCCTCTTCGGACGGCGCGTTGCCAAAAAGCCGCTGGCTTCCTGTACCGGCCCTAAGATACTTAAAAGCGCTGTAATGTAGTAGATCCCCACATCAAACCCAATCCCGCCTCCCGGCTCCGCTGTAAAAGCCAGGGATGGATACAAAGAACCCATATCCCGGTTGACGCTGGCATGGCAGGAGGTAACATCTCCAATCAATCCGTCCCGCACCGCCTTTGCTGCCGTCTGGAGGCCCGCCCCTAAGAACGTATCCGGAGCTACGCCAAGGCGAAGCCCTTTTTCTTCTGCCAGACCTTTCAGCTCCATAGCTTTGGCAAAATCCGCCGTCACTACTTTTTCCGTATAGACATGTTTTCCGGCATTTAAAAGTTCCTTAACGATCTCATAATGCACCTTCGGCGGAGTCAGGTTGACTGCCAAATCGATCGTATCGTCAGCCAGGATATCTGAAAATTCCACAGCCTTGATGCCGTATTTCTCCGCCTGCCTTTTCGCGGACTCTCCGTGTGCCGAGCAGCAGCATGCTACATCCAGAATAGAAAAACGGTGGATCATATTGTCAAGATACACGCTGCTGATATCTCCGCAGCCGATTACCGCTGTCTTTAATTTTCTCATCATCGCTTCACCTCTTCTGCACACTCTCTCTGTGTATCTTTCTTCTTTTTGTTCAGTGTAGCACAGCCCTAAATAAAATTCCATTTTAAAAAACGAACCTTCCCGCAGGCTGCATAAAGAAATTCGCACATCTTCGATCAAATCTGGTTATTTTCCAATTTATCCATCTGTTCTCTTGTCGTCAGGAAAATGTGCGCCTTGACAGAGCCTTCCAGCCTGTCTGCGCTAAGGCCCAGCAGAGCGGCTGCCTTGCTTTTCCCATCCCTCAGCTCCAGCCCGCCAAACTCAAAAACAATCTCTTCCTCACCCAACAGCGCAAAGCTTCCCGGTTCCAGCCTGAGTGTCACCTGAAACGGCGCGATTCCCGATTCCATACTTCTTCGGTGAACCGCCGCTTTCTCAAGCACTTCCTCTTCAAACGGATATTCCTCCAGAAGCTGTGCCAGCTCCTTAAGCTCTACCATCCCGACAAAATGGAAACTGCCGATCTGTATTCCTTCTTTTAGATGTAATGTCATGTTTGAAAATCCCCCTTTTGCTTACAATTTATCCTAATTTTATCGTTTTTTGTTATAAATTTCAATCCTTTTCCATCAGGCAAGAAAAATCCCGGGGGATTTCAAGAAAACCAGGAAACCCTCCGGGAAAATGTCACATAGATTTGATCATTGTTCGATTGTTTTACTTTACTTCTTATTTTTCCATTTCAGCGCCTTGACATCAACGTGAAAATTTTGGAGCAGGCGTCTTCTCAGCCGGTTTTTCTGAAGGTCTTTTCCGATAAATACACTTCTTGGAATTTCCGTATCAGGAAAACCGGTAACCGTGTAACGGTCTCCCACCACATCGAACCTCAAAAAGCAGGTGCCCACATCAAGGAAACCCTTTGCACGGTAGATCCGGCCGAACTTGCCCTGGATCAACTCCTCCAGGAAGGCGATGACATGATTTCCGCTGGGAAGCGCGATCCCTGACAAGCTTACACTGTCCAGGTTCTGTTCTTCTTTGGTTTCCGAAATCTGGCTGCCCGAAAAATCCGTATTCAAAAACTCCAGCCACCAGGACGGCGGAAGCTTCTCATAAGGTTCCACCTGGATTTTCGCTGAAGGGTTTATTTTTTTGATTTCCCCATACAGCCTGCCAGCTTCCTCTTTGCTTTCAAAACCCCGTTTGGAAACTACCACCGTCCCTGCTGTCTTCACCTGGTCTTCAAAGATCTCTCCATACTCCCGCCTGCATTGTCCAAAGGTATTCCCATCCACAATTGTCACAGGGCTTAACAGGGAAATCCTCTCATATTCGATCTGACGGATATTAGCAATCACGTTGGAAAGCATCCCGACGCCTGTAGGTTCGACGATCAGATACTCCGGATCCAGCGTACCCGCGATGGTCAGGATCGACGAGGCAAAATCTGATTTCATCGTACAGCAGATACACCCTTCTGTCAATTCCCAGATATTCACCTTTTCTCCCTGATTTAGGAGTTCCCCGTCAATTCCTACTTCACCGTATTCATTCTCCATCACCACCAGGTCTTTGCCTGTCACATCCAGCATTCGTTTGATAAAGGTGGTCTTTCCGGCGCCCAAAAATCCGGAGACAATCAGGATCTTCAATCTTCGATCTTCACAACCGGCTTGATCAGATCCCTTGGCTTGTCACGCATCATAAACAGAGCCTCCTCCAGATGTTCCCATCCTTCAAACACATGGGAAACCAGAGGATGGACATCCAACTTGCCTGCTGCCACCAGGGAACCAAGCTTCTCCATGCGGAGACGTCCGCCCGGCATCAGACCGCCGTTGATCTGCTTATGCCCCATTCCGACGCCCCACTCTACACGCGGAATATTCACATAGGTGCCGCTTCCCAGATAATTCACATTGCCGATCTTTCCGCCTGGCTTCAGGCATTTGATTGCGGACTCAAAGGTTTCGCAGCCGCCTCCTGCCACAACGACTTTGTCCACGCCTTTTCCATCCGTCATGGCAAGCACCTGATCCTCAATGGTTCCGTCCTTGTAGGATACGAAATCAGTGGCGCCGTATCCTTTTGCGGCTTCCACGCACACAGGGCGGGTTCCCACAGCGATGATCCTGGACGCACCCCTCATATTTGCGCCGGCCACAGACATCAGGCCTACCGGCCCGATCCCGATTACCAGGACAGAATCTCCAAACTGGACGTCTGCAAGCTCTACCCCATGGAAACCTGTCGGTACCATATCAGAGAGCATACATGCATCTACCGGATTGATATTGGAAGGGAGCATTGCCAGGTTCCCATCCGCGTCATTGACATGGAAAAATTCCGAAAACACACCGTCTTTGAAGTTTGAGAACTTCCAGCCTGCCAGCATTCCGCCGGAGTGCATGGAATAGCCCGCCTGAGCCTCCAGGGAATTCCAGTCCGGAGTGATAGCCGGAATCAGGACACGGTCACCGGGCTTGAAATCCTTCACCAAAGAGCCTACTTCCACAATCTCACCGCAAGCTTCATGGCCCAGGATCATATTGTGCCGTTCCCCGATTGCGCCCTCCCAGAGCGTGTGGACATCAGAGGTACAAATTGCAACTGCCAATGGCTTTACGATCGCATCCATCGGCCCGCATACGGGACGATCCTTCTCGATCCAGCCAGATTCACCGATTTTTAACATTGCATAACCTTTCATTGCATTGCTCCTTTCTGTCTATAGCAATCCAATAAATTATTGCACATATCCACACGCACGGAACCATCCAATGCAATCCGATATGTGAATGGTAGAAAACGCTT
>DVFT01000215.1 GCA_018713105.1 Candidatus Limivivens merdigallinarum
TGCACTTCCTTCTATCCTGACTGTATTTTCAATTATTTGAAAATCTACCTTAGAGAACCACTCGCCTCCAATGCAGTAGGACTTGAATATGTTATGCAGTTTGTGCTCTACCTGATAGAATTTATCAAGGAAAGGACTTTCATAAATACATACTATACCAGGGCATCCACATGATAACTGCTTCATTCTTCTTTCCGTGTTGACAGATACGCCGATTTTATACATTCCCTTGTATTCTGCGACATATATTTTTTTCATCATTGACTCAATCCTTTCCGCTGAATTGTAAGTTTTAAAATAGGACGCCGCTTTCCGCTGCGCCCTCCATCCCTTCAGGGAGACCAGGAGCATACCCTGGAAGGAGTCCTCCCCAAATCCAATCGATCTCTTTTTTCTTTACATGTAGATAGGCTGGTAGCTGATCTCCACTGTCGCTTCCTGGCTCACCGTTATCACATTCTGTCCTGGTTCCAGGAAGGGCAGCTGCGACAGCTCCACATCATCAATTTTGCTTCCCCCGTTTTCCGTGACCAGACCGTTGATCCCGTCCAATATAACCGGCTGGTTGGCTTTTAGGTTCTTGATTTCAATATCCCCTCCAAACCCAGCCAGTGTTAAGCTTTCCACGGCTGTTTGCGTTGTAACAGTTACGCTGCACGGGCTTTTCAGGCTGCCCGGATTCTTTAACCTGTAGGACGTCCCTGTAAACTCAGCAGTTTCTCCCCTTCCGTGCTCGTATCCTTCAAATTCCAGTGTCAGCGTGTGGAACCTCCGCATGGACACTTCTTCCGTGCTGTGCTTTTGTAGGATCACACGGAAAAAGTGGCTGAAATGATCCAAGTAAATCTCCGCAGGTTCCAGGAGTTTCGAAAGGATCCTGCTTTTGTTCCATACGATTTCTTCCCGGTCTTTCCCTTTTACCACCAATACAACTTTCAGTTCTTTCATCCCAACGGTATTCTCCTGGAGGAGTGGCAGGAGGCTTCCCTCCGTCCACTGGCTTTCATTGCTGACCCCGCAGTTTCCGATTGTGATGTTGAGCTGCCTTGCCTCATATTTTGCAATGTCTTCCCCGTTGATTTTCATTCCATCACCTCTTCAGCTTGCTTGACTGTGCCAGCATACGGCTCAGCCGCGGAAACTGCTGTTCCGCCACCTTTTCTCCGTCCATATTTATGACAGTCCCTTCGCTTAGGTAAGGCAGGTATTCCTCAGACAATGCGATCAGTCTGTCTATCTTTGATTCCAGCCCGCCCATGTCCATGTTGACATTGACTGTCCGGTTCGTGCTGGCGTCAATGGTCTGGTTCAATTCAGTCATCCCCGCTAGGCTACTTTTTAAGCCGGATATCACAAATCCCGCATAGGCATCACTTAGCCCTTGGGATTCCTGCTCAAAGGCAATCCGCAGTTTTTCGTAAAGGGTATGTACCTGCTCTTTAATCTCTTCGTCGTCCCCAAGTGCTCCCATCATGGCAGTTAGGGTGTCGTCCCCGATGATCTTTCCCTGCTCCGGGAGTTTGCCAAGTTCCGAAGAGATTTCTTCCACCACTACTTTTGTGTGTTCCTTGACCGGCGCTGCCGTATATTCTCCGCCTATGCTGCTGACCATCTCTGCGATTGCATCCTCTGTGGCATCGTATGCCTGATTCGCCAGTTTTTTGAGGTCCGAGGAAATCCCTTCCATGGCTTCCGCAATGGACTGCTCATAAGCCTTTGTTAATTCCTGGATCTGGTCATCTGCGTCTTCTTTGAGCTGCTCGATCTTCTCTTCCGTTTCATATCTTAGCGGCTCGTTTTCTTTGATAGCCTGGGACTGTGCCAGTTCATTCCTTTGGTTCCAGAGCTTGTCGTATTCCGCCAGCTCTTCTGCGGTCAAGCTGTTGAGAGCTTTGATGGATGCAGCTGCTTCTGGTCCCATTTCCTGGAGTTCTTCCAGAAGCCCTTCGGAAATCCCCCTCGCCCCAAGGAGGTTTAATTCTTTTTCCCACGCCGCGATCCCCTCTACTTGGGACTGCAGGTTCTCTAGGAGCTTCTGCCCACTTTCGGACTCCGAGTAAAATTCATCAAATAATCCAAACGAGGACTTGATTGCCTCCGCTCGGTCATTGACCGCATCCTCATATTCCTGTGTAAGATCCTCGATGTCCTCCTTTAACTGCTCGTTGACCTCTTTGACATTATCGGCGTACTCTTTGTCTAGGTCCTCCAGCTTGTCATAAAGTGCTTGCCTGGCATCAAAAAACTTCTGGTCAGCGTCGATACGCTCTTGGGTGCCTACAGCAAATTGGTGCCTTGCAATGTCCCAGTAATCCACTTCTGCTTTCTCGGATATCTTGTAATAGGTCTTGTAGTTTGACAGGATCTTGTCCTGTGCGGATGCCCTGGTGCTTAACGCTTCTTCTTCCTGGCGTTTCAGTTCTTCCAGGCGTTCCTGCTCTGCCTCTTCGGCGTCTGCGGCAGCCTGGGCAATATCTTCTTCCAGACCTTTTATTTTCTCGTAGATTTCGTACCAGGCGTCTGTATATTTCCCTCCGGACTTTTCCAATTCCTTCAGCTTCTTTTCCCAAAACGCAAGTTCTTGGTCGTCCGACATTTTATTCAGGATCCGCTTATGTTCCACATAAGTTTCCGCTTCTGAAAGCATGTCGTCATAGGTTTGGGCTTCTTCTTTTTCCTGCTCTTCCCGAACCTTTTTTAACTGTTCCTTGGCATCATACCAAGCCTGTGTATATTTCCCCCCGTTTTTCTGGATGCTCCTGACCAGCTTTGACCAATATTTTTCCTGCTGGTCCAGTGATACGTCGTACAGCACCTCCATGTTCCCAAGGTACTGGTTCGCTTCGGAATAAATCTCGGAAAAATAATCCTCGTCCGATTTTTTCGTCGTCTTCTTGTTTTTTCCGCTCCCGGTTGTCTCATACCTTGAAACCCCAAAGTTCTTGTTGATCTGCTTGGCAAACCGGTTATTTTCCCGTCTGTCTTGGTCCTTTTCTGCCTGCTCTTGCTGTTTCTGTTCTTCCTTCCGGATTTTTGCGATCTTAGCTGTTGCCTTCTCATAGGCGTCGCTCCCTGTGTTCGCGATCCCTTTGATCTGCTGCCAGAAGTATTTTTCGTCGTCCAGTGTAACTTTATGATTCTTTTTGTATTTCGACAGCCACGAAGAGGCTTTTTTGTAAACCTTGTCCGACATCTCCTCGGAGGCTTTCACCGCTTCCTGGGTGGCACCCTTGATACCCATTGCGGTGCCTTTCCCGATCTGCTCCCCGACCGCCCGTTTAAATTTCTTGGACGGGGATTGGATTTCCGCCTCCGCTTGGGCACCTTGCAGCGCCGCTTTCGCCATGTCCGCAGAGGCTTTCCTTACTTCTTCTTTTCCGTCGGAAATTCCAAGGGCAGTTCCTTTTGACAGGTTTAGCCCGACTTCCTTCCGCCATTTCTTGGACGGCGAGGCATTCCCGCCTTCTTTGTTAGCTGCTGCTTCTGCCTGGCGCACAACATTCCTGGCAGCCTCCTGAACAGCTTCAGACCCTTGGGCGATCCCTTGTGCCATCCCCAGGATCAGGTTAAGCCCGGCATTTTCGAATCCGCTCCTGTTTGCGCTGGTGGCGTTTGCTGCTGCCTGCGCCGCTCCCATAGCTGCGGATACTGCTGCTGACTGGTTCCCGGTCATCCCGTCCCCCAGCGAACCTATCAAGGTTCCTCCTGCTTCATTAAACTCCCCGGCTTGCCCTTCTGCTGCTTCTGCTGCCTGTGACGCTACGTTCTCCGCCGCAGCCTCTACTTCCCCAGAATTTTCGTTGATTCCTTCCGCTTGTCCGGAGCTGTATGTTTTTCCAGCTTCTTTTCCCTGCTCAGACGCGCTTGCATTTGCCAATAGCTGAAGAAGGTCAAGGATCGCCTGTTCTGCCGCCGGTCCCCCTTCGTCAATCCCAGCCTGCAGCCCTTCCGGAATTTCGATGCCCCTTTCTTTTGCAATTTCCACCAGCCCGTCGAACTGCCCTTGCAGTGCCCCATTAATGGAATCAAGCGCCTGGCCTGCGGAGATTTCGCCGCTCTGGATCCCTTCCCTCAATCCCTCTGGGATCTGTACCCCGGCGTTCCTGGCGGCGCTTATTGCAGCGTCCAGTTTTTCAACAGTTCCCTCTTCAAAACCGTCCCAGCCTTCCACCGATTCTTCTACAGCTTGCTGGATGGTGTCCGAAAGATTCTGGAAATCCTCTTCCGTGGACTCCCCGATCCCTTCAACTCCGGCATCATAGGCGAGCTGGATTGCTGCAAACCGGTCGGACAGTTCCTCTTCCAGACCGTCCAGCAATCCCCATTCTTTTACAATCTCGTCAAAGTTTTCCCCACCTTGTCGCAGGTTTTCCGCCAGGTTTCCTACCATTTCCTTGGCTTCCGGTCCCAGCTCCATGAGTTCGTCAAACATTTCCGGAGTAAAGTTTTCTCCGATATGTTCGGCGAGATACTGCATGTCCTCTCCCCACTCTTCAATACCTTCCCGCTGGCTCTTTAAATTTTCCAGGATCTGGTCTGTACTGATGTTTTCCCCGCCGTCAAACTCTTCCATCAGGCTGATGGAGGACTGGATGTTATCGGATATGGCATCTTTCAGTTCTCCATAGGCTTCCCTGACCTGCTCCAAGGCGTTTTTCTGGGCTTCTGCGTATTGGTCCGCAGAGGATGCCATTTCCTCATTAGCTTCTCCTACAGTACCCGCAGTCTCTTCAGCCTGTTCACCTAATTCTTTGGTACTTTCTACGAGGGCTGTACTCGGGCTTATGGCGGACATTGCCCCTTCTCCGAACTTTTGGGTTGCTTCTGCTGCTTCCGTCATCGGTGCTTTAGCCCCATCCATGCTTTCCCCGAGGTTTTCGGCTGCCTGGTTCATGCTTTCCAGCTGTTTTTCCCCGTTTGAGATATTTTCCTCCAGATCCGCAATGCTTTGGTTTGTATCATCTAAAGTAGCGGAGGTCTCATTGTATTGGTATCCCAGGGTTTGTCCCATACTCTCAATATCACTTACAGAGATCCCTGTGGTTTCTGCGATTTCCTGGAGTTTTTTGTTGTACTCGTCGGCGCTCATTCCTCCGCTCTTCATCGCCATATCCAGGTTCTGGAGCGCTTCCTGTCCCTCTACGTAAGTGGTAAGCAGTTCTTTCTGGGCTGCTGCCATTTCCTTTGCATTGTCAAGCTGCATCTGTGCTTCAAGCAGTGAGTTCACAACCTCCTGCCCCGCTGCCTGCTTTGCCTGCTCAATCATCAGGTCTTGGGTATTCTGGATCAGCTTTTCAATTTCGCCGTTGGTCAGGTTTACACTGTCCGTTTCTGCGTCATAAGCCGCTGCCACCTCTGGGATATATTCTCCTAGCTGTGCTACTATCTCCCTGAGCTGGTATCTTTGCGCAAGGGATTTCTCTTCTACGCTGTTCAGTTCCAGCAGTTGGCTTCCCAACTCCCCGACTTTTCCCGCTTCCAGTTCCGCATTTTCTACCGTTTTTTCGGCATTTTCTACCGTTTTCTCTAAATTTTTGTTCGCGTTCTCAATCTCTTCGGAAAATTCCTGCATGAGGGTTTTAGGCGGATCCATTGCCTCCGTGATCCCATTTACAACGTCAGTGATTGCCGGTAGGGCTTTGTCTGCAATCGGGTCTAAAAATTTCGTCTCAATGGTTTTTCCCAAGGACTCAAAAGCTGTCCCAATATCGCTATACTTGACCTCAGTCAAAGCTTGTGCGCTTCCTGTGACATTTTGATATTTGGTATTGACATCATCTAAAGACTTGATCACTTTTAATGAGTTATCTTCCCCAACGGCTGACCACATTTCCGATGCTAATGTCAGTGCTTCCTGTTCGCTGGTCATATTTGACAAGTCGGCGATCACAGAATAAAAGACATCTTTTGTAGTGGCTTCCCCGTTTTTCCACGCGGCAAACAATGACTGGGTCTGTTCAGAGAAGGATTCCAGATGTTCTTCCATCCTGCCGTCACTTAAAGAGATTCCGAACTCTTTTACATAATCATTGACCTTATCCAGGTTATATGCCCCGCTGTTCAGTCCATTGTCCAGAATGGAAAACATTTCCTCTGCTGAAAATCCCTCCTGCGCCCATAACTGCGAATATTCTGCCAGGTTATCCGCCAATTCCTGGGAACGGTCAAGCCCGTTCTGCGCCCCTTTGGCAATATAATCAAATGCCTGTTCCGCCGTCAGTCCCATGGACTCCATCAGGGCATTGGCTCCCCGGATACTCTCGTTCACATCCATGTCAAAGGTGTCCCGCAGTGTAATGGCATATTCCGTGATCTCCTGGAGTTTCCCTGGATCCATTTCTCCCATGTTCTGGGTAATCGTAGCCATAACTTCTGCAATATCGGAAAATCCTTCACCCATCCCGGATTTATAGACTTCCTGGATGACATCCTGGTATTCCCCCATAGATTCCGCTGCTGTACCAGTAGCTGCTTGAAACTGTTTGGATGCAGCATCCAGTTCCGGTGCCAGTTCTGCAACTGCCCCGGCAAGCTCTTTCACGGCATCTACCGCTAATGCGACGCCTGTTGTTATAAATGCTGTCTGGAACTTTTCTCCCAGTCCTGTAACGACCTTTGTTGCGCTATCCGAAGTGCTCTCCATCTCTTTTGTATTGTCTGCGGCATCTTTGATTTCTTTCCCGTATTGGTCAATGCTTGTAGCGCATTTATCTGCAGAGCTGCTCGCCTCGTTTAAATACTGGCTGTTCTGGTTGATCTCCCGGTTGATCTTTGATACGTCCGTGTTTGCCTGGGCGATCCGTTTGTTCCAATCTGATATCCTCCCCTCTGCTTTTTGGAGGTTACTGGTCTGTTTGTCATAGGCATCATTCAGCTTATCCAGCTGGTTTTTCTGGTCCTTGTATGCGTCCGAAGAGGTATCCCCGTTTTTTTCGAATTCTTCCAAGGCTTTCCTTGCCTCCTCGGTTTTCCGTCCGAGCTCCTCCACGGCGTCAGCCTGTTTTTTGTAGGTATCCCTCGCCTGGTTCAGCCCCGTTTTAGCTGCATCCAGCCTCCTGTTATAAGATGCCTGCTGCTGTTCCAGGAGCTCCTGCTTTTTCTGCAGGTATTCCATGGAGTTTGCATTCCCGTCAAATTCTTCCGCTAAAGCTTTGAGGGCTGCCTTAAAAGCATCCGCCTCTTTTTTTGCATTTGTGACCGCCTGGACAAATTCCCGCTCACCGTCCAGTGCCAGTACCAACCCAATTTTCTTTCCTGCCATCCTGGCGCCCCCTTTCTTAAAGCCATTGCTCAATCCCAGTTATTCAGCAATAGCCTTAAAAGGCTGGCGTTCCCGCCAGCCACTTAGTCCCGGAACATATCGTCCGTATCAATGTCTTCCCGTTTCTTCTTCCCGATGGAGTATAGGTACTCGTCGTACAGGAGCTGGAATTTCCGCATGGTCATGGCAAAAACTTCCTGTTCCGTGTAGTTCAGGATTTTACATCCCAGGTACAGGATCCTTGCCACATTGACAGACAATTCCGGCTCATGATCTTCTTCCGGCTCCTCGTCATCTTCGAAGTCGCTTGGCTCCGGCATGCAATCCGAAAAAAGCTTCAGCAGATTTCCTGCCAATTCCACATAATTCTGCGGTGTGACCATCCCGGAAATTTCTGGTTTTTCCCCCGCATCTAAAAGCAGCGCCCGCAATATCCCGCAGTAGGTAACAAAAATCTCTTCGTTAAATTCCCCTCTGGCTGCCCTTGTCAGATCCCCGATTGCTTCGAAAATCGGTTTATTCATGGAGCTCTGGATTTCGTCGATTACAAAAATGGAGAAAAGGAACCGTAATTTCTTTTCTCCATTTTTGAATACCATTCCTTTTGGTCTTAGGTCGCTCATGCTTATTCCTCTGGGAGGAAGGTCGCCTTGTCAAAGCGGAATGTCACAACTTTTTCTCCGTCAACCTGCACTTCAAAGGTATCTCCTTTTGTCACACGGAAGACATTATCTGCCTCCCATGGGATTTCTTCCTTCGTTGGGCTTCCATTTTTCAGAAATGTCATGTCAGTCCCGGATTTTGTGAGCTTAAATGGGAAGAAATAGCCCTCCTGCTCCTCCGGATCCCCTTCGTTAAATCCCGTATATTCCGTCACGTATTTAAAGGTTCCGGTAACCGTCCCATCCTCCAGGACCTTTACTCCATCAATCATGTCCCCGACGGATTTACCATATAAGCTCTGACTTACCGCCGGTATTGTCAAAATGTCAGAGCTTATCATTCCCCCGATGTGATCTGTGCTTTTCCTTCCAGCCATTTTCTTGCGTCTGCCTCTTTGCTGAAAACAGCCTGGTCTTTTAATTTGTTGTTATCGTCAAAGTAAGCAGTTCCCGTGATCGTCCCGGTCTGGAAGGTGACTGTTTCCGCTTTGGTTGCCCCGTTTGTCGTTGGCTCCGAGAACTGGACTTTATGGAGCCAGATTGCATCAAAGCTTACTACACCGTTTTTCTTTCTTCTTCGGTAAAATCCGAGCCCGCCGAATGGAGCTACATCATCCAGACCGATCTCCACGTTTTCGGGTGTCTGTCCTTCCCCTGCTGCCGTATATTTGTGCCCCAGAAGGTCCGCATAAACTTTCAGCAGGATTTCATCAACGTTCAGCGATACCGCTTCATTCTGGATGGATACATCCGTCTCTGCAATCCCGTCATCTGCATACAGTTTTACGTCATTGTTCGCCGGTGTCCCAGTGTAGGAGATTGCTTTCCCTACTACAAAACCTGTCTGGTATGTCCCACTTTTATCCATCGGTGAGAATACCGGGTATTTCATTCCAATATGTGCCATAGATCATACCTCCTTGTATGTAATTCATTAGTCCTCTGCGATGTTGCAGGAAAAGGTTACATGGGTATATCCCGTGTCCTTTTCATAATCGGTCTGTATTTCCGTAACCGAAAAATCCACCGCCTCCAGGTCGTCCGCAATCTGTCTTTTTAATCGCAAGACATTTGCATTCCCTTTCTGGAAGTAGTGGATTTGCATGTAGTCCGCCCATTCCTGTGCGCAGTCGTCTGCCCTTAACGCCGGGGTTTCTGTTTCCGGGTTGTACACGATGTATTTTTCCGGCTGGTTCTGGTCTGGGCAGACCATTGGCCAGATCCTTCCTTCCCCCACGTACTTTGTGAGTGCCTGCTCAATTTTTTCATTTACCGTCATTCCGCCCCCATCTCCTCCTCCATAATCTTTTGGATCACTTCCGTGCATTCCGCCTCCGCATTGTTGACGGCAGCCTGCCGGACCGGATGGGCTTGCTGTCTGGATGTCCCGTTTTCCAGGTAAGCCAGCTTTTCTCCATTCCTCGTCCCTTTCCGGTCTGTCCCAACCGGCATTACGACCGAATAAGTCCCATATTCGTTTTCTTTTGTTTTGGTTGCGACAATGGAATTTTCAAGATCCCCTGTGGCATACCCCCGGTTCGCCGCTTTCCGGATTTCCTTCTGCAGGCTTTTCCGCAGTATCCCTTTGGATTGCTCCACGGCTTTCTTTGCAGCGGGTCCTGGATTGCTCAGCTTTTTAAACACTTCGTCAAAGACTTCCATCCCGTCCAGAGTAAGCTTCGCCATATTCCCCCCTAACTCAAAGAGAGCTCTACCAAGGACTTGTCATTCTGGTAATGCCGTGCAATGTCATACACAGCGCCGTCATACTCAATCTTCCTTGCATAGGCTCTCTTCCCTTGTGCGTCCCTGTGTCGGGACAGTTCAAAGTCTTCCGGGCGGATTTCCAGGATGAATTTTACTTCTATCCCGGCGTTCATGGCTGCGTAACGTTCAGATCTGGTTGCTGACTTCTCCCGCAGGACGCCGATCTCAATCCGTTTTTCCTTAGTTACCGGGTATCCATCCTCGTCTTTTTCCGTCTCCTCCAGAATCAGTACTGCTTCCTCCATTTCATCCTCCGCCTTTCTTTTGGTAATCCCCGGATAATGCCATGGCATCCCTCAGAGAGTTATAGGCTGCCCGGAACCGTTCTGCATCCTCGTCGTACCCATAATTGGCTTTGCAGTATAGCTTCACTGCATTTTTTGCCAATGGGTCCGACAGACTGGTTACGTAAACCCCTGCGATTTCCAGCTCCTTCAGGCAGGCATTCACCAGGTCTTCCAGTTCCCCGTCCGCATCCGGGCTTTTTGTCCTCACATACCTCTTCAGGGTTTTAATCAGGTCATCCGCCATTCAACACCTCCAAAAGCTCCGCTTTTTTCATTGAGGAGTATCCTTTGATGCCCTTCTGCTTTGCTGCCTCTTTTAATTCAGAGGTTGTCATTCCGGGGTTAAACAATGTTTCCCCTCCGGCAGTATTTTCAGTTGCCGCTGCCGCCCGGCTTGTCAACCCCCCAGTTCTTCTTCCTCTTCTTCCTCCAATGCGTCCGCATATTTCAGGAGTGCGTGGGCTTTTGTAGAGGTAACGCCGCCGTCCACGATGGCATATCCACAATAATCCACGGTCCTTGCTTTTACATGCTCTTCCGTCATGACGGACATTTCTTTGTTTACGTTTGCAAGATATCCCACAAACGGGCTGGAAAACAGCACCTCTCCATCCAGCATGGAGTCATCCTCCTTTACCATCATGCCAAGCATCCGGTAGATTCCGTTGTTGACCGGATCTGGGATGAAGATCGGCTTCCCGTTGCCGTCTACGATATTTGCCAGCTCGTTCCAAATTGTGGTGGAGTTTGCGTAAATCTTGAGCTCGTTTGCCCCGACTTTGATCTTTGCCCTGGCTGACGTGATATCCTTATATCCCAATGCACCCTTGGTGTAAGTGAGTACCTGCGGTGTGGACGCTTCCTTCTCCAGGGCGGTCACAATCCCCAGCGGCTCCGGCTTAAACTCGTTTGCCGACGGCTTCCCTTTGCCGTGGGATGCTCCGTATCCAAGGGCAGCCCCCATCTTACGCGCCAGTTTTCTCTGGATGTAGGGGATAAAATCTTCCACTGCCATTTCCCGGAGTTTCCAGGATACCGTCACAGCCCTGGAGAGTTCGCATCCGCTTAAAGCCAGCTCTCCGATCGTCTCCTGGGCATCTTCCGTAGCCGTCGCTTCGTCATACCACTTCGCATCCGTGGAATCCTCCCCAATCAAAGCACTGTAAGCTCCCTTTACATAGGTTTTCTGTACATCGTCCCACAGCGGGTAGAGCTCCTCAATCATATCCCAGATCCCGCTTGCTACAGTTTTTGGGATCACGATCCCGGTGTTTTCTGTCGTGTGGGTGTAGGCGTTCACGATCTTTACCGTGTTCTCTTCCTCTGCGGACAGCTTTTTCCCCATCAGGCTTTTTGCCCATGCGGTTTCGTACTCTTTGGATGCAAACAGTTTTTCGCCGTCTTCATTTCCTTCCAGCCCCTTCGGCGCGAAGGACATCGTTGCCGTCACCATCCCGCCTTCTACAGGTGCCCCGGAAAGGTTCTGTACATCCAGTTCACGCTGCTTGCCCTGGATCGCCCTCATGTTTGCCTGCGCTTCTGTAATGGCATCCCAGGTTTCGTCCAATGTTTCTGCTTCTTTCATTTTTTCGTTGGCATCGTCGATTTTTCCTTCATCGATCAAAGCCTGTGCGGCATCCATGATGCCTTTCCTCTGTTCGAGGTACTTTTCGTAAGTCATATCTGCTTTCCTCACTTTCTTAATTTCTCCGCTGGCGCATCGCCAGCAGTTTCCATCTGCACTCTGCTGCTTTCTTTTCTTTCAACTCTTTTTCTTCCTGTTTCCCTTTTTCTCCGTCTATCAGTTTCCGCACTTCCGCCATCTGTTCCGCAGACGGCAACTGGAACATGGATGCTGCCATTGTGATCGGGGCTTCCGGCTCTTTTTCCTCAAACATGACCGCATCTATCAGCCCTTTTTCTTTTGCCTGGGCGGCAGTAAGCCATGTTTCCTGCTCCATCATTTCCAGGATTTCTTCTTCTGTGAGCCCCGTCTTTTCCATATACGCCGTACACAAAGCTTTGTCTGCTGTCGCAAGTACACCCGCTGTATGCTCCAATGCGGTGTGGTTTCCTCTGGCAGAGGTAGAGGTGCAATGCACCATCATAAGGGCTGTAGGTGACATCTCACAGTAGGCCGCCATTGCAATCACGGAAGCCGCACTGCATGCCTCACCGATTACATAGATTTTGACGTCATGCCCCGCTGCTGCCGTCCGGAGCAGCGTATAAATCTCGGACCCGACATCGATTACCCCTCCGCCGGAATTGACGTATACTTCAATCGGTTCCCCTGGCCGGATAGTATCCAGCACTTTCCGGATATCTCTCGGGCAGGTGCTATCCTCCCCGAAAAAGTCAAAGTAAAACTTGTAGTCGTTTGGGATTATCCGTCCCCGGACATCAATCCTTGCCATTTCCTGTCACCCCCTTCCTCTTTTGCTGCCGCCAGCAGTTTCCCGATCAGGTCTGCCATGACCACATAATTTTCCCCATTGATTTTCCCAAGAGCTTCTTCGATCATCCCGACCACCTGGGTGTCCAGCCTTCTGATTGGCTGATCCCCTCCTTCGATCGGCGCCATGTTCAGAGTTGCCCTCCATTCATTGGGTGTCATAGCTCCCCGGTCTACCATGGACACAAAATTTAACTTCGTGTTGACGCTTGCACACTGCAGGTTACTCGCTTCGTACACGATCCGGTTCCCATAAGACAGTTCCTTCCTGGTAAACAGTTTTTCTTCCAGGCAGGCTGCGAGTTGGATCGCAAACGGCTCGATCTCCGCCTCGTAATATGCGTTCCAATCGTCTTCTGTCCAGGATGACTGCACAATCTTTTTGTTGGTGTTAAAAAAGGAGTACAGCCGTTCCGTGATCCGGTCTGTGTGTGTGGCGTTTGGGACATAGTCCTTCGGTTCGATCTGTTTTGCTTCTGCTTTGGCGTCTACTCCTGCTGCCCCGAAGGTCTCACTCTCATAAGCCAGGTAATTGTCCACAAACTGCTTGACATTCTTTTGCACGTCCTCTGGTCTCATGGAAGATGTGAATTTCAGGAGCCACCGTATAACTCCCGAATTTTTGATTGCCTTTACAATCCCCTGGTCAATGATCCCGATGCATTCCATTAGCTGAGCCAATGCTGGAGCCGGGCTGCTCCCAAACAGATCATTTTCGGCAAAATCTTCCCGTAGGTGAAGGATATCTGAATACAAGAATGTCCCTGTTTTCCCGTTTTTGTATGTAAATTTCAGGTATAGGGTCTGCTCCTTATCGTAGACCGCCTCCACCATCACTGCGGGGATTGGGTATAGCTGCATAGCCCTCCCGTTTTCATCCCGGACAATTAGCGCAAACGCATTGTTGTTTAGGCAAAGCTGTGCAGCCAATTTTTCCTGGAACATCTGCGCGGTCATGAATGGGTTTGGGTGCTGGAGCAGCATTTTGATATATGGCACTGTGTTGACCTGCAGCCCTTTTACCGGATCCTCCCGGATATGTTTCCCGGAAAGCTTCCCGATTGCCTTTACCTTCGGGCGGATGCACGCCCGGACAATATCGCTATCGTAAAGTTTCCCGTTCCAAGAATAAAAATATTCTCCCCAGGTGGTTACCATCTGGAACTGGCTCTGCGTGTTTGGTTTATCCTCCGTGGGTTCCCGCTTCCTGTGCTGGCTTCTTCCAAAAATCTTCATAGGCTCCTCCTAAATCATGCTCATATAATCGTTCATCTTTTCTTCCAGTACCACGCAGGCATCCAGGAGCGCTGCCGTCCCGTCGATGCGCCGTCTTGGGTTGCTGGTTTTGATCGGCTGTATGTTGTCGTTTTTATCTATGTCTACGGCAGTGTTGCACAGGCACCACCGGTCTATGGGATTGGCATTGTAATTCACAAGCTTGCTTCCCAAGTTTGCCCTCAATGCTTTCATTGGTCCTGACAGTGTCTTTTTCCCCTGGTGGACCGGGATCATAGCGGCCTCCCCAAACTCCATCTGCATCTCCTTGACCCAGTAGACCGCTGACCATGCATCATACCCAATCCACGGCAGGTAGATGTCGTACTGGTTCTGGATCTCCAAAAACCACTCCGTAACCATGCGCGGGTCAATCCGGTTTCCTGGGCAGGTCCTCAGATACCCTTTCTCAATCCACAGGTCATACGGGATCTTATCTTCTTCCAAGCGCTTTTCTACCAGTTCTTCCGGCATCCAATACATCTGCAGGACATAAATGGTCTTGTCTCCTGGCACCATGAAAACAACCTTTGCCGCAGTCAGGTCTGTAGTAGCCGACAGGTCGCATCCTCCAATCCCATACCTTGGCTTCAGTACTCTGACATCAAACGTCGCTTTATTGGTTGCCTCCTCAGCTGTCAGCCATGCCTCCGATGTGGTTTCCGGAATATCAAAATCCTTACACAGGAGGTTTTTGACCTTGGACGGATCCGCAAGTGCCCTTCTCACCTTCGTTTCAAGCTGGTCAATCCGCTTGATTGTCCCAAGCCCTGGGTTTGCTTTGATCCAGCATTCCCGGTCTGTCCATTCGTCCCGGCTGTCAAGCTCGTAAATCACCGGAAGGAAGCTTTCATCCCGTATCCCTTCTGGGTCATCCAGACCATTCAGCAGGTTGACAGCGTCGTCGTATTTTCTGTCAAAGACATTTTCCCTCACCGTCCCGGCTGTCGTGGTGATCAGGATCAGCGGTTCCCTCCTGGCGGATGTTCCATCCGCAATGACGTCGTAGAGGTTCTGGTCTGTCCATGCGTGCATTTCATCCATGGTTGCACAGTGGACATTTAAACCATCCAGGGTGTCAGAATCCCTCCCCAGCGGTCGGAAAAAGGAGTCATTAAACTCCGCCGTGAGTTCCCCCACCAACGGCTTATTCCTCCTAAGCAACACCGGGGATTTTTTGACCATGCGTTTTGCTTCCAGCCATACGATTTTTGCCTGGTCTTTTTTTGTCGCCACGGCGTAAACTTCCGCCCCTGGTTCCCCGTCTGCCATCTGCATGTAAAGCCCGATGGCAGAGGAAAAAGTGGACTTCCCGTTTTTCCTCGCCACCATGAGCAGGACTTCCCGGTATTTCCGGAGCCTCGTCTTTTTATTGATGACCCCGAATGTCGCTGCCACTAAGGCTTTCTGCCAGTCTTCCAGGATAAACGGTGATCCGCCTGCGTCCCCTTTCGAATGCCTACAGTAATTTTCGATAAATTCAATCGCATGGTTCGCTCGTTTGGGGTCATATTCCCATTCACTGTCCGGATCGTCCAGGATACGGATAATCTCTTTATAGATCCTGTAAACTTTGTTGCCGACATTGACGGCGCCCGGATACCCGGCTCTTTCCTGGATCGCGTTTTCCAGTTCTTCCTTTTTTCGCACTAAAAAAGCAGGGCTGACATTTTTCTTCAGCTCTGCCTCTTTAATTTCCCTCCGCAGTTTTTCTACGCGTTCAAATATTGGCTTATATTTAATTTTTTCCC
>DVFT01000216.1 GCA_018713105.1 Candidatus Limivivens merdigallinarum
AGGGGGCGACGGTTACCACGCTGATGTTCAAAACGGAACCGGGCGTTGCGGCGTAGGGTTCCGCAAAGAAGCCGCCGGCTTCGATTTTGGACATGATATTCCGGTGCCCCCACAGATCCTCCTGGATGACAAGGACAGAGCCGGAAAGGATCAGCCCCATGGAAGCGGTGCTGTCTCCAGCGCGGAAGATATATTCATCGTGATCAAAGGTCCGTATCTTTGCGTCCACGCAGTTCAGGATGGAAAGAATTTCGCCTTCGTCCATACCGGCGAAGAAGGGGCAGTGTTTTAATACAGGCAAATAGTTTTTCAAGAAGGTCACCTCTGTTGGAAATCTAACATACATGGTTTATAATCTGTTTTGATCTCCCCACTCGCACATTCCGTCCAGGATGGGAATCAGGGATTTGCCGCGGCCCGTCAGGCTGTATTCCACCTTGGGCGGGATCTGCGGGTATTCTTTTCGGTGGACCAGTTGGTCCGCCTCCAGTTCTTTCAGGGTGGAACTCAAAGTCTTGTAGGAGATTCCGCCGATATATTTCTTCATTTCGTTAAAACGTACGACGCCGAATTCCATTAAGGTGTAGAGGATCGTCATCTTATATTTTCCATTGATCAGAGATAAGGTATAGCTAAAACCGGTAGAACTTAAATCTTCGTTGGAAATGCATCGTTTGCCCATAGTACACTCTCCTTTTAGTAAGTATATGGTATGATAGTGAGTATCGCACTTTTATGTGCGTACTTGTTTTTTATACGGTTCTTGTTAAAATTGTAATATAGAAAACGGAAGAAGTCAATTCCGCAAACCAAAAGGAGGAAATTCTGATGAATAAAAAAATCGTAGTGATCACGGGCAGCCCAAGGAAAAAGGGAAACAGCTTTGCAATGACGGAGGCTTTTATCAAGGCGGCGGAGGCGAAGGGACACACTGTGACGAGATTTGACGCAGCCATGATGAACATTCAGGGCTGCCATGCCTGTGAGACCTGCTACAAAACGGGAAAGGCATGTTCCTTTGACGATGACTTTAATCTCATTGCGCCGGCTGTTTTGGAAGCGGACGCCCTGGTATTTACCATGCCGGTCTACTGGTATTCCATTCCGTCCCAGATCAAGGGAGTGATCGACCGGCTGTATTCCCTGGTCGTGGGCGGAAAGGAGATTGCGGGAAAGGAATGTGCCCTGATCGCTTGCTGCGAGGAGGAAGATCTGTCTGTGCTGGACGGAGTACGCATTCCCATGGAACGGACAGCGGCATTGAACAAATGGAAAATGGTCGGAGAGGTACTGGTTCCAGGCGTGTTGAACCCAGGAGATATCGAGAAGACAGACGGATGTCAGAAGGCAGCCGAACTGGCGGATAAGATCTGAGAATGAGAGAAGGAGCGGTGGACAATATGGGTAAAAAGATCGTTATTTTAAACGGAAGCCCCCGGAGAAACGGGAATACCTCGGCGCTTGTGAAGGCTTTTACAGAAGGAGCCACGGGCGCTGGAAACGAGGTGACGGAGTTCTTTCTGGGCGGGATGGAGATCCATGGATGTAAAGGATGTTTCGGCGGACACAGCAGCCAGGCATGTCCCTGTGTACAGAAAGATGATATGGACAAAATCTACCCGGCAGTGAGGGAGGCTGAGGTGGTGGTGCTGGCTTCCCCCTTGTATTACTGGAATATGAGCGGACAGATTCGGATCGCCATCGACCGGCTGTTTGCCCTGGAGGAAGGGGACGGAAATCTTTTGAGAGGGCATGAGAGAGCCAGTGCGCTTCTCATGGCGGCAGAGGGACATGGATTTGAGGATGTGGTTCTCTATTATGACCATCTGATGGAACACCTGCGTTGGAAAAATCTCGGTCATGTGCTGGCTGGGGGAAACGGAGATGTGGGAGATATCCAGGGAAAGCCGGAGCTTCAGGAAGCGTTTGAGCTTGGCAGTTCCATTCAGTAATGCCGGGAAGCACAGGATTTGCTATCTGCAGGATTTCTGAACTTTATAGAAAAATACCGATGCAGCGATTCTGTATACATCGGTATTTTTTTGCGTTCAGCCCGGAATGGAAAGGCAGGTTTCCCGATTCGCTCCTTTTTCCTGTGAGGATCTAACCTTTCACTTTTGACTGCAAAACCAATAGAATCTTCTGTTAGAGCAAAATTTAGGATACAATAGTTATTATGAAAAAATATGCATACTAGTACAGTGAAGAATAAATAACCAGCCATATCACTTGCCTGATTTTTCATATGCTTCGTTGGTCTACACTCTGTTTCGGTCGGTGCTAAACGTGTGCCACCGGCACACAGCACCGTCAATCGACGATGCCACCGCATCGCCTCATTCCTCCACCTTGCATATGAAGAAATCATTCTGCGTGATATAGCTAGTCATTTATCTTTCACTGTACTAAACAGAAAGCGCTTTCCGAAGAAATGGGAAAGGAGGGACCTTGTGGACGCGGATTTTTTCTTGATTCAAAAAATGAAAAACGGGGATGAAGAAGCCATGGAAGTGTTCGTGCGGAACTATTATCCCAGGATTTTGAATTACTGCCGGTATCATACCTACGCGGACGGAACGGCGGAGGACTTGGCGCAGGAAACCTTTGAACGCTTTTTTCAGTCCTTTGCTTCCTACCGCCACCTGGGGAAGCTTTCCAATTATCTGTATGTGATTGCAGGCAACCTGTGCAGGGATGCCGGGAAAAAGAAACAGGAGCTTCCTCTTGAGACATTGCCGGAGACAGGAAACAATCCGCTGGAGCATGTGGACCGGAAATTGGACATGGAGCATGCCATCCGTGCTTTGCCTCAGGAGCTTGAGGAGGTCATTCTTTTATATTATTTCCAGAATCTGAAGCTGAAGGAAGTGGCAAAGATTTTGAAGATCGGGCTTCCCCTTGTGAAATACAGGCTTAAGAGGGCAAAGGAACTGCTGAAAGACTATTTGGGAGAGGAGGAGTAGGAATGTCAGTGGAAGAACGGCTTAGAGCGTATGCGAAGGAACAGGGAAAGGGCACGTTGGACGAAGAAAAGCTTCAGGCAGCCATCCGAACATCCAAGGAAGCATTCTGGAGGAGCGAAACGGAGAGGGAGACCACATGGCTGGAGTTTCTGTACCAGCAGGCGACGTATATCCGAAAGAGGTGGTGGGCTGCACAAGGGGGTGTGCTTCTGGTGATGTGGCTGGCGCTGTATCTGTCGGACAGCAGCAGACAAGTGCAGCGCTATATGGGGATTATGACGCCCCTTTTTGTTATCCTGATCCTGCCTGAACTGTGGAAAAACCGAAGCAGCGGTTCCATGGAAGTGGAGGGAGCGGCGTTTTTTCCCATTCAGAAAATATACGCTGCCAGACTGCTGCTGTTTGCTATGGCGGATCTCCTTTTGGTCAGTGTTTTTCTGGCAGCCATCACCTGGTCAGTAGAACTTGCCGTCATGGATATCCTGATCCAGTTTGTCCTGCCGCTGAATGTGACCTGCTGTATTTGTTTTCGGACATTGTGCAGCAGAAGGGATCTGAATATTTTTTCTGCACTGGCGGCTTGTTTTTCCTGGATCATCGGATGGATGCTCCTGGTGTCCAACGACCGGATTTATGACCGGATTTCCATACCGGTGTGGATCGGAGCGGTTCTGGTCTCATTTTTTGGCCTTTTTTACAGTGTTTGGCGAATGTGGAAGGACAGCGGGACTTATTATGAACTAGTACAGTGAATAATAAATAACCAGCCATATCACTTGCCTGATTTTTCATATTATAGCTAGTACAGCGTTTCGCAAATAACTACACCAAATCGCTTGCCTGCTTTCCCGATTGCACGGGTCAAAAAGCCTCGATGTAGCCCGCTACGCCTGCGTTTTTTGACACGCACACTCGAAAAAGCATTCTGCGCGATTGGTTCAGTTATTTGTCGAACGCTGTACTAGTCATTTATTTTTCACTGTACTAGAAGAAGTTTCAGGATGAGTCAAATGGACATGCAAGCATGTCCGCTTGGCTCGTTGCCCGCGGGAATAAAAGAAAAGCGAGGGCAGGGAAGAGATCTGACCCTACAGAAGGGTACTGGAAACCGTATAGAAAATGAGAAAGGAAATTATCGATGGAAATAAAAATGACGAATCTCACAAAAGAATTTCAGGGAGTGGCTGCGGTAGACCATGTGAATCTGACGATGGGAGAGGGAGTCTATGGTCTTTTGGGGGTAAACGGAGCCGGAAAAACCACGCTGATGCGGATGCTGTGCACGCTGATCCGTCCTTCTTCGGGATGCATCACCTGCAATGGGAAAAATATTTTTGAGATGGACGGCGCATATAGGAGGCTGATCGGGTATCTGCCCCAGGAATTTGGATTTTATCCGGAATTTTCCGTGCAGGATTATCTGATGTATGTATCTTCCATCAAAGGGGTGCGTCCCGCTGTCGCCAGAAAACGGATCCCGGCGCTGCTCCATCAGGTGGGGCTTTCCCGGGCGAAAAACAAAAAAATGAAAAAACTTTCCGGCGGAATGAAACGGCGCGCCGGGGTTGCACAGGCAATGCTGAACGATCCAAAGATTCTGATCCTGGACGAACCGACGGCAGGGCTGGATCCCAATGAACGGATCCGTTTCCGAAACCTGATCAGTGAATTGTCCAGCGAACGGCTGGTGCTGCTGTCCACCCATATCGTGTCAGATATTGAGTATATTGCCAATCAGGTCCTGTTGATGAAGGACGGGCGGATCTGCCAGGCGGGAACCCAGGAAGAGATTCTGCGCGCTACACCGGTCCGGGTATGGAGCTTTTTCGCTGAAAAGAAGGAGATAGAAACCTGGCAGAGGAACTATCTGGTCTCCAATGTGAAGACCCTTCCCGAGGGGGTAATGCTGCGCGTCCTATCGGAACAGGCGCCATGCAGGGAAGCGAAGGAAGAAGCCATGACACTGGAGGATGTATTTTTATATTGGTTTGGAGAAAAGGCAGGGAATCATGATGACGTATTATGAGATCAAAAAGATATGGCTGAGAAAAGGGAGCAGGATCGCGTTGGGACTGATGCTTGCGGTGCTGGTGCTGATCCTGTATTTCATCATTGGGGAAAACGGCTATGTCAACGAAAAGGGCGATGAGGAAATCGGATTTTCCGCCATCGCCAAGGTCAGAGCGCTGAAAAAGGAATGGGCAGGAGAGCTGACGGAAGCGAAGATCAGGGGGGTACTGGAAGAAAATGTGAGAATTTCAAACACACCGGAGGCGCAATCCAAGGACTTCCAACAGAATGACATGGCATACAGCCAAAAGCAGGGCTTTCTGGATATCCGGGATCTCTGTGTGTATGCGTACGGCGGCTTCAACAATTACGACTATTATCTGCCCGATTCCCTCTCGCCGGACGTGGCGGTGGATTTTTATCCCAACCGGATCAAGAATCTGAAGGAATGGCTGAATACAGAGGGAAAGGATCAGTTTTCGGAAAAAGAGAAGGAGTATCTGATTTCCCAATACGAGACGCTAAAAACTCCTCTGTATTACGATTATCAGGCGGGGTGGAAATCCTTGTTTCAATATGCGCCTGCCGTCATATCCATCGCCACGCTGATCTTAAGCTTTCTATGTGCCGGTATTTTTTCCGGTGAATTTCAACAAAAATCAAGCGCAGTTCTTTATTCTTCCCTCTATGGGCGTGACAAAGCGGTGGCGGCAAAGATCAAGGCAGGGATCATGGTCGTAACAATTTTTTACTGGGGAGTGGTTTTGCTGTATACAGGGCTGGTCCTAGGAATCCTGGGAGCCGATGGAGCCTCCTGCCAGATCCAGGCTTCCTCGGAGGGCTGGAAAAGCATCTATCAGATCACGAATTGGCAGGAATATCTGCTGATCGTGCTGGGAGGATATCTGGGCTGTCTGTTTATGCTGCTTTTGACCATGTGGGTTTCTGCGAAGACGGATTCTGCTGTTGCTGCGGTGATTGTTCCCTTTGTACTGCTGTTTCTGCCCTCCTTTCTGTCGGGAAGCAGTGTCGTGCTGCTGAACAAAATCCTGGGGGTTCTCCCGGATCAGCTGCTTTCCATGGGGCAGGTGGTGGAGTATTTTAACCTCTACGAGATCGGAGGCAAGGTGGTCAATGCGGCAGTCATACTGCTGGCAGTATATCCGATCCTTACCTGTCTTTTGATACCAGTTTTGTACCGGGTTTACCGGAAAAAGCAGGTATACTAATGACAGCAATCGTGATAAAATAGCTTCATAGCGCAAGGTTACAAAAAGGAGAACTCTATGAAGACAATCACAGTAGCGGCAGCCATCCTTCACCGTGGAAACCGGATCTTTGCCACCCAGCGGGGATACGGGGAATTTAAGGATGGCTGGGAATTTCCGGGAGGAAAAGTGGAGCCGGGTGAACAGCCCGAGGAGGCAGTGATCCGGGAAATCAGGGAGGAATTGGATACCCAGGTGGAAGTGGAGGAACTGTATGATATTGTGGAATATGACTATCCTAAGTTTCATCTGAGGATGTACTGCTATTTCTGCAAAGTGCTCTCGGGCAGTCTGCTGCTGAAAGAGCATGAGGCTGCCCGGTGGCTGGCGGCAGAGGAGCTTGAGAGTGTGGGATGGCTTCCGGCGGATGTGGAATTGATCCGAAAGCTGAAAGAATATATGAGTCGGCACTAGTGTACTATATCAATGATATTTAGTAAAATATATGGCTTTTTATGCCGTTTTTTTGTTATACTAAAAGAAACGGCGGTGAATTCATGTGGCAAGAAATAAAAAGTATCATATCAACCTCACAGATAAAGAATTTAAACAGTTAAAATTTCTCCTGCGTAAAAGCAGCACCTCAAGAACAGTCCGCTGCAGATGCCAGATCCTTCTTGATATGGATGAGATCCACGGAAAGCTGTATACGCATGAGCAGTGTGCCAAATCAAACGGTGTCTGTATTGCTAAATAGTCTGTGGTTCGGTGCCGGAAGGACACTCCAGATGGACACTCCGCCTTCGGAAGAAAAGGTCAGAGTAGAACTGGATGTTCCTGTAAGTAAGGACACGATCAGAAGGGTTTTAAAAAAACAAATTTCGACCTCACCGCAACAGCTACTGGGGTATCCCGCCAAAAGAAAACGCAGAATTTGTAGCCTGTATGGAGGATGTCCTGGATGTTTATGAACACCCTTACGATGAAAGCCGCCTGATGGTATGCATGAATGAGAAAACTTATCAGCTGCTTGGCGAAGGAAGGGAACCTCTCCCCACGCGGTCGGGAGATGACCAGAAGCTTGATCCTGAATATGTCCGGCATGGTACATGCAGCGTTTTTGTGTTCACAGAACTACTTGCGGGGAGACACCATGCGAGTGTCATGGAACACCGTACTGCAGAGGACTGGACCGAGGAGATCAAATATTTATCTGATGTAATGTATCCTGATGCAGAAAAAAATAATACTTGTCATGGACAATCTGAATATCCATAAACCTGCATCGCTGTATAAAAGATATTCTCTGGCAGAAGTACGGTGGATCATCAGGCGTCTGGAAATTCATTATACTCCGAAACATGGTAGTTGGCTTAATATGGCAGAGATCGAACTGAATGTAATGACCCGCAAGTGTCTGGATCGCCGGATTGACGATATCAAAGTATTGCGACATGAACTGATGGCATGGGAGTGTAGCCGCAATAATTCTAAAGATAAAATCATTTGGCAGTTTCAGACGGCTGATGCCAGAGT
>DVFT01000217.1 GCA_018713105.1 Candidatus Limivivens merdigallinarum
CGATGGATATTACACCACCAGACCGGAACGGTTTTTTGAATTTTATAGAAATGAAATTCTGTTGAAACAGCCGGAAGTGACGGAATCTGCCAGGGTTCTGGCAAGAATGGAACAGCAGGGAAAGCTTGGCTGTATGATTACGGCTAATGTGTATAATCTTGGAAAACGCGCCGGTATCCAGAATGTGATCAATCTCCATGGAAATATTTTTGAGAACCGATGCCCGTCCTGTGGAAGAGAATATACCCTGGATCACATTTTGGACAGTCCCAAGGTTCCGAGATGTGAAAGCTGCGGAACAATGATACGCCCCCAGGTTTCCTTGTTCGGGGAAATGACCAATGACAGACTGGTGAACCGTTCGATCGATGAGGTATCAAAGGCGGATGTGCTCCTGGTTCTTGGAACTACGCTCCAGTCAGAGGTATTTTCCAACTATATCAAGTTTTTTGATGGAAGATATTTGGTTGTAATCCACCATAAGGAGCACTTCACAGATCAAAAGGCGGATCTGGTGATTTTGGATTGGCCAAAGAATGTACTGCCACAGCTGGGATATTGAGAAAAATAAGAAAAAACTGCCGTGTCTTTGTGGACTGCGGCAGTTTTTCCATCTCTGGACAGGTCTGTCCTTCAGTGTGTTGAGAAATTCCGGAAAATAGGGTAGAATAAAAGCAATCGGACGAGAAGAGGAGGAAAACCCATGAAAAGAGGAATCATACTGGCGGCAGTTCTGTGCTTGGTACTTTTGGCTGGCTGCGGCAGCAGGACAGAAATGACAGAAGCGGCAGAAACAGGGGCGGCGAATCCCGAAGAAGCGGCAGAACTTGATGGAACAGCATATGCGGCAGGAACAGCAGATACGGCGGGAACTGCCGAAGGAGCAGGGACGGCAGATTCCAACAGAACAACAGGAGAAACAGAAACGACGGCTGTAGCAGATACAGCAGAATCTGCAAAAACATCAGAAGGATCAGAATCGGCTGACGAGGGAGAGACAGCGAATACGGTTACAGAACGCCACATCGTGGCGGTGGATGCAGGGCATCAGGGAAGCTGGGTGGATATGAGTGAGGAGGAGCCCATAGGACCGGGAGCCAATGAGACGAAGGCAAAGTCATCGAGTGGGACGACGGGCAGTGTCACTGGAATGCCGGAGTACCATGTGAACCTGGATGTATCCCTGGCTCTTCGGGATGAACTGGAACGCAGGGGATATCAGGTGGTGATGACCCGGGAAGACAATGATACGGCGATCAGCAATCAGGAACGTGCCAGGCTGGCGACCGAGCAGGGGGCTGAGATTACTGTGAGGATCCATGCCAATGGAAGTGAGGATGCTTCCATATCGGGAGCTTTGGCGGTGGCGCCGTCCTCCTCCAATCCCTATGTGGGAAGCCTGGCAGCGGAGAGCAGGAGGCTTTCGGAAGCAATCCTGAATGCCTATTGTGAAGCCACAGGCATTGCAAATCAGGGGATCCTGGAGACAGATGAAATGACCGGAATCAACTGGAGCACCGTTCCGGTGACCATTCTGGAGATGGGGTATATGACCAATGAAGGAGACGACCGGTATCTTGCAGATTCCTCCAACTATACAGTGATTGCAGATGGAATCGCAGATGGGATCGATGCCTATTTTGGGGTGGAACGGGAGAATCCAGCGGCGGCATTTGAGATGCCCCAGATTGATTTTCAGGGGCTGACAGGGCTGGACACCTTGCTGAATACCTCTTATCTGGACGCCCTTACGGCTTCCGGGGAGAAATGGGCAGTGGCTGCGGTGAATCTGAATACGGCATCCGGATGCCTGATCAACGGTGAGGCGACGATGCAGTCGGCGAGTGTGATCAAAATGTTTATCATGGCGACCGTCTATGAGCGGGCGGTATACCCGGACGTGGCGGGGAAAGAGCTGATCGATATGGGAGAGAGCTACGATGGGGAGCTGAAGCAGCTTCTCACCGATATGATCACGGTAAGCGACAATGAGGCTGCCAATGAATTGGTGAGACGTCTGGGGCAAGGGGATTTTGCCACAGGCGCTGCTGTGGTAAACGAGTTCTGCCTGGAGCATGGATTCACCGCCACACACCTGGGAAGAGCGTTTATGGCAGAAAATCCTTCGGATGATAATTACACATCGGCTAAGGACTGTGCCGTCTTTTTATCGGAGCTTTATCAGGGGACGCTGATCAGCCCGGAAGCTTCCGGGAAGATGCTGGAGCTCTTGGAAGCACAGACCCGCACGGGGAAAATTCCCGCTGGCGTTCCCCAAGGAGTGGCGACGGCGAACAAGACCGGCGAGATGCCAAGCGGCTACGGGCTGGGAAGTATTGAAAATGACGCAGCCCTGGTATTTGACCGCAGATATCCTTATGTATTGTGTGTGCTGTCCAATGATATCGCGGACAACGGAGCGGCGCAGAATACGATTGTGCAGATATCCTCGACGGTGTATTCCTATCTGACCGGTTCGGATCAATGACCGGCTGACCTTTGGGAAAGCAGAGTAAAGGATCGAAAAAGAAGGAGGAAAAGAGTGAAAGAAAATGACATGCTGAAAGGGAGCGTGGGAAAATCCCTGATTCTGTTTGCGCTTCCTATGATACTCGGCAATCTGTTCCAGCAGTTTTATAATATGGTGGACAGTATCGTGGTGGGAAGATTTGTGGGGGAGGAGGCGTTGGCAGCCGTCGGCGCTTCCTACTCCCTGACGACGGTGTTTATCATGATTGCAATCGGTGGAGGTATGGGGGCATCGGTGCTCACCAGCCAATACCTGGGAGCCGGGGAATACGGGAAAATGAAAACGTCCATCTATACGGCGCTGCTTACCTTTTTGGGTCTCAGCATTGTCCTGACGATGTTTGGCTTGGTGTTCAATCCCGCTATTTTGTCCGCGCTGAAGACCCCGGAAAATATTTTTGCGGACGCCGTGTTATATCTGCAGATTTATTTTATGGGGCTGCCCTTTTTGTTCATGTACAATATCTTTTCCTCCACCTTCAATGCGCTGGGAGAATCCAGGATTCCGCTGTACTTTTTGATTTTTTCTTCTATTTTAAATGTCTTTCTGGACCTTGCCTTTGTCCTGATCTTTGGAATGGGTGTGGCTGGGGTAGCCATTGCAACGGTGATCGCCCAAGGGGTATCGGCGGTTATTTCTTTTGCCGTGCTGATGCGGAGGCTGAAAAGCTATCGGGAAAAAGAGGAAGAAAAAGTTCCTCTCTATGATGTGGACATGCTGAGAAGGGGGACGGCGATTGCAATCCCGTCTATTATCCAGCAGTCCATCGTCAGCATCGGAATGCTTTTGGTTCAGTCTGTGGTCAACAGCTTTGGCTCTGCGGCGCTGGCTGGATATTCCGCAGGAATGAGAGTGGAATCCTTCTGTATTGTACCGATGATTTCCACGGGCAATGCGGTGTCCACCTTTACCGCCCAGAACCTGGGAGCCCGTCAGGTGGAACGGGCGAGAAAGGGGTACCGTGCCAGCTACGGAATCGTATTTGCCATGGCAGTTTTGATCTGTCTGCTTTTGCAGGCAGGGCACGATCTGGTAATCTCTGCCTTTATCGATGCGGGGAAAGGAGCGGAGGCGTTCTCGGTGGGAAACGGCTATGTGACCTTTATCTCCTGGTTTTTCGTACTGATCGGTCTGAAGGCGTGTACAGACGGTGTGTTAAGAGGCGCGGGGGATGTAAAGGTCTATATGCTGGCAAATCTGGTCAATCTGGCGATCCGGGTTCTGGTCGCAAATCTCTGTGCACCAGTTTTTGGAATTCAGGCGGTGTGGTATGCGGTGCCCATGGGCTGGGCAGCCAATTATCTGATTTCAGGGATATGGTATCTGACCGGACGGTGGACCAAAAAGAAAATCATTAGTGGTTGACGAATGGCTCTGATGCTGGTATAATGCAGAGTGTAAAGATTGATTTTTTTTTAACAAACTCGAAGGAGGAATATAGAATGAGCAGATTTACATTGCCGAGAGACATCTATCATGGAAAGGGATGTCTCGCAGAACTGAAGAATTTGAAAGGAAAGAAAGCATTCCTGGTAGTAGGAGGCGGTTCCATGAAGCGCCAGGGCTTCCTGGACAAGGCAGTGAACTACCTGAAGGAAGGCGGTATGGAAGTAGAAGTATTTGAAGGCGTAGAGCCGGATCCTTCTGTGGAGACCGTTATGAAGGGCGCTGAGGCTATGAGAGCTTTCCAGCCAGACTGGATCGTATCCATGGGAGGCGGTTCCCCCATCGACGCTGCAAAAGCAATGTGGGCGTTCTATGAATATCCGGATACCACCTTTGAAGATCTGTGCATCCCCTTCAATTTCCCTGAACTGAGACAGAAGGCAAAATTCGCAGCCATTCCTTCCACCTCCGGTACTGCCACTGAGGTAACGGCGTTCTCTGTCATCACCAACTATCAGACTGGTGTGAAATATCCGCTGGCAGACTTTAACATCACTCCGGATGTAGCCATCGTAGATCCGGATCTGGTTGCAGGTCTTCCGGCAAAACAGGTTGCTTACACCGGAATGGATGCATTGACTCATGCCATCGAGGCATACGTGTCCACTTTGCACGGACCGTTTACCAATCCGCTGGCACTGCAGGCAATCGAGATGGTATTCGATTATCTGCCGGCTTCCTATAACGGAAATATGGATGCAAGGGAACAGATGCATTACGCACAGTGCCTGGCTGGTATGGCATTCTCCAACGCTTTGCTTGGAATCGTTCACTCTATGGCTCACAAAACCGGCGCTGCCTTCTCCACCGGCCACATTCCTCACGGATGTGCAAACGCCATCTACCTGCCCTATGTCATCCAGTACAATGCACACGTTCCCACCGCTATGAGAGACTATGCGGAGATCGCCCGCAGGATGGGGCTTCCGGGAACCAGCGAACAGGCTTTGGTAAACAGCCTTTGCGAGAAGATCAATGACTTTAACAGAAGACTGAACATTCCGAAGACCCTGAAGGAATTCGGCATCGACGAGGAAGAGTTCAAATCCAAGCTGCCCAAGATCGCAGAGCTTGCGGTAGGGGATGCCTGCACAGGCTCCAATCCGCGCCCGATCACTCCGGCGGAGATGGAGAAGCTTCTCACCTGTACTTATTACGGAACAGAAGTGGATTTCTAATAGAAGAATCCCATTAAAAAATGCCCGGACCGGTAATGGTTCGGGTGTTTTTTATATTCAGCCCGGAAAACAGATACGCTCCATATCCGGTCAAAAAGGGGCTTCCCTAAAACGGTCAATGGCAGTACAATAGAACCACGCCAAGGAGGAAGCAGGTTATGAACCAGAAATTTTATGCGCTGCCTGAAGAAAAGAAGCAAAGGATCATCACCTCCGGCTACCGGATTTTTAGGGAAAATTCCTACCGGAAATGCCCGGTGGGGGAGATTGCCAGGGAAGCCGGGATCAGCAAATCCCTTCTTTTTTTCTATTTCAGGAATAAGAAGAGGCAGATTGACAGGAGAAAGGAAAAAGAATGGAGAAAGCGATTGAAATACAGGGATTAACGAAGTATTATGGAAAAAATAAAGGCGTGGAAGGACTGAATCTGACGGTGGAAGCCGGGGAATTCTTTGGCTTTATCGGTCCAAATGGGGCGGGAAAAAGTACGACCATCCGCTGTATCCTGGGACTTCTCAGGATGGATGCCGGTGATATCCGGGTTTTTGGAACATCGGTCCGAACACATCGGGATAAGATTCTAAGGGAGATCAGCTACATGCCGTCGGAATCTGTGTTTTATTCTGGTATGAGGGTCAAGGAACTGCTTCGCCTGTCTGCAAAGCTTTATGGGGAACGCGTTGGGGAGCGGACGCAGGAGCTCTGTGAAAGGCTGAAGCTGGATACCGAGAAAAGAGTGGAGGAGCTTTCCCTGGGAAACCGAAAAAAGGCAGGGATCGTCTGTGCCCTTCAGCATCCGGCACGCCTCTATCTTTTGGATGAACCCACCAGCGGGCTGGATCCTCTCATGCAGAAAGAATTTTTCAGCCTGTTGAAGGAGAAAAACGAGGAAGGCGCCACGATCTTTCTTTCTTCCCATGTGCTGGGGGAAGTGCAGCGATACTGCCACAGGGCAGCCATCATCCGGGATGGAGGCTTAGCGGCGATGGAAGAAGTGTCTGCCCTGAACCAGAAGTCCGCTAAGAAAGTGACGCTCTATGGGGTTCGGAAGGCGCCGGAACTTTCAGGCGTTACCAAAGCGGAACAGGGTGAGGACGGCGTCACGTTTCTGTATCACGGGAAGATTCCAGAGCTATTGGAGGCGTTAGATGGACTGCCCATTCAGGATATGACGATGAACGATCTGGATTTGGAGGATATCTTTTTCCATTTTTATGAAGGGGGGACGAAAAGATGACGGTAATGATCCATGAAATCAGAAGAGGCTGCAAAGCGATGCTGGTCTGGTCAGCATCCGTAGGAGGGATGATTTTGCTCTGCCTCATGATGTTTCCAGAGATGAAAAAGGAATTGGGCTCTCTCATGAATCTTTTTTCAGCGATGGGAGGATTTGCGGCAGCCTTCGGAATGGATAAGCTGAATCTGGGAAATGTGATGGGATTTTACGGGATCTATGCCGGAGCTATGCTGGGTATTGGAAGTATTTTCTATGGCGCTTCGCTCGGCATCGGGATGCTCTCTAAGGAGGAGAAGGACCATACGGCAGAATTTCTCTTAAGCCATCCCATCAGCCGGAATCGGGTATTTCTTGAAAAGTTTTTGGCGGCGGTGCTGCTGCTGTTGATGATGAACCTGATCATTTTGGCATTTGCGTTGGTTTCCTTTTTCGTGATCGGTGAGACGCCGGATTGGAAACGCTTTTGGCTGTTCCATGGGGCACAAGGAATGATGCAGCTGGAAGTGCTGGCATTGTGCTTTGGAATTTCCGCGTTTTTGAGAAGAGGAAGCTTAAGCATCGGAATTGGGATTGCTTCTCTGCTCTATTTTCTGGGGCTTGTGGGAAATATCACGGAGAAGGCGGAAGCGGTGAAATACATTACCCCCTACACCTACGCAGATGCATCCAGAATTATCTCGGAGGGGCAGGTGGACTTAAAGCTGGCTGGACTGGGGCTGCTGTACGGTACAGCGTTGCTCATAGCAGGATATCTCTACTATCAGAAAAAAGATATTTATTAATCTAGCATGAGGGAGAAAGAAATGAAACGAAATATAAGCTTCGCAGTATTGCTGCTTGGATTGTGCATGATGCTGTCCGCCTGCAGAAGCCAGACGAAGATGGCAGGAGAGGAAAGCCTGTCAGATAGTCAAAAGGAAGCATGTACGCTGGAAGAAGACAGGAAAACGATACGGATTCCCGGGATCAAGGATTCCTACCGTCTTCTGGTCATCAATGACCTCCATATCGTTGAGACGGAGACGGAACGGGAGATTCCAAAGGAAACCAAGGATGAGATCCAGGCACGTTATGAGTCCTTTGCCGACACCAGTGGAGTCGCTTCCAGGGAACAATGGGAGTGGCTTTCCGATCAGATTCAGGATTATGGCCCGGATGCAGTGGTGCTGGCAGGGGATCTGGTGGATTTCTATTCGCCGGAAAATCTGGAAACGTTAAAAGACGGTCTGGACAAAATAGAAGTACCGGTCATCTATACAAGGGCTGATCACGACTATGGCACCTGGTATATTGAGGAGGACCGCAAAACAGTAAAAAAGCAGGAGGCAGCAATCTGCGATAATTCAAGGGTCATTCTGCAGGAATTTCCGGATTTCCTGATTGTCGGCATCAATAACAGCACAAGCCAGATGACCAAGGCAGGGCTTAGGGCTCTGAAAAAAATATGGGAAAAAGAAAAACCTGTGATTCTGATCACCCACGTTCCGCTGGATTCCCTGACAGATCGGGGGCTTTATGAGGAATCGAAAAAACTCTGGGGAGATCGGGCGCTCCTTTGGGGAAAAGACTGCTATTATGAGCCGAATGAAACTACGCAGAAATATTTGGATATGGTATTGGGAGAAGACAGCCCGGTGGTGGCAGTGATCAGCGGCCATCTGCATTTTCCGTACACGATCCAGCTGAATGACCGGATCACGGAATATGTATTCGATGCTTCCTATAAAGGGAAGCTGGGGATTTTGACGGTTTCCGGG
>DVFT01000218.1 GCA_018713105.1 Candidatus Limivivens merdigallinarum
TGCTGCTTTTTTATGACTGCTTTTTTATATGTTTTCTATAGCGAGTCTGCTTAATATATTGAAAAACGCCTTCTATTACCGCAAGCAGCAATTCACCCTTTGCCTGTATTCACAGCCTTTCCTCATTTAAAACAATTTGCGCCAATGTTTACAAGCTGAAAATTGAAACTATCCCATCCCAAAAAGCGGAAAACTCGATATAACATCATCCTCTTTCACTGACCGATCCCCTCTCTTTCAGCTCCACGTCCAGCACCACATTCTCCATGGGGCTTTCCGGATCCTGGATGTGTTTCATCAAAAGCTGGCAGGTGATCTCTGCTTTTCTCACAATATCCTGACGGATTGTGGTCAGCGGAGGCACGGTCTGGCTGCTGATCGGAAGATCATCGAAACCAATTACCGACAGTTCCTCTGGAATTTTGTATCCCAACCGGTATGCCGCTCCCAAGATTTCTACGGCACAGGAATCGGACGTGGCAAAGATTCCCGTCACCGGATCGGGCTCATTCATTAGAATCTGAAGGATTTCTTCCATCTTTTGCCCGTCCTGGCAGAAGATGTGCCTTTGCATGAGTTCTGCTCCCGCTTGTTTCAGTTTTGCCGCAAAGCCCTGGAGCCGCTGCATAACCAGCCCGTTTCCCACAGCTTGCGGTCCCACAAATGCTACTTTTTGATGCCCTTTTGCCAGAAAATGCTCTGCTGCCAGCTCCCCGCCATGAAAATCGTCAATCCCTACATTTGCAATTCTCCGCACAGAGCTGTAGCTGTCCGTAAAAATCAACGGAATGTGATGATGCTCCTTGATTTCCCGAATATTGTCGTCGAACAGACCGATAAAGACCGCGCCTGCCACATTCCAAGACTTCAAACTGTAATTGATCTCCTGATAATCTTTAATATAATGAAGCATCAGATCGTATCCCTGTCTCTGGATCTGCCTTGCAAGCTCCCCGAAAAAAAATCCGTTATAGCCATCACTCAGCGGGCTCCTCCCCTGTTCCTCCTCCGTCAAGAGCGCCGCTATCAATCGGGAAGAATGAGATACCAATGCTCTGGCTGAGGAATTCGGCACATATCCCAGCTCCTCTGCAATTCTTCGAACCTTCCTGGCTGTCTGTTCCGACACCGCCCGGCTGTTGCCGTTCATGACACGGGAAACCGTCATAGCGCTGACGCCCGCTTCTTTTGCAATATCTTTCAATGTCGCCATAATGTTCCCCTTTTGTTAACGATAACTTCATTATAAGAAATTTTATTTTGAAAGTCAACAGCCCTGCTGCATCCTTTATCTCCACTCATTGCACGCAAAATTATAAAGTATTTCCTTTTTCCTCTTGACATGAAATCTGGAATTTTCTATAATTCTTTTAACGTTATCGTTAACATTTCATTGATTCTGGAGGAATTGACTATGAATACCAATTGGAAATTACAGATTCATCCCGAAACGAACGCAGAAAACATTCTTCAGGGAACCTATTATCGGATTTCGATCCTGACAGATGGTCTCATCCGTCTGGAATACCGGAAAGACGGTGTTTTCGAGGATCGCCCGACTCAGATCGTCTGGAACCGGAATTTCCCGAAAACCGAATTTCGCTGCATAGAGACCTCAGACTCCCTGGAGCTTTTTACGAGGCGGGTTCATCTGGTATATGATAAGAAGGAATTTTCACCAAACGGTCTGTCCATCGAGATCATCGGCTCCTTTACCGCTTACAGCAGTATCTGGCATTATGGAGATACCTTTGAGACTCTGGGCGGCACAGCGAGAACCCTGGACACAGCGGATGGAGCGGTTCCCCTGGAGGACGGAATCATCAGCAAAAATGGATTTTCTGTCATGGACGACAGCCGCTCTCTGATCCTCAGAGAAGACGGCTGGGTGGAACCGCGTAAAGGAAAGGGATTGGATCTCTATTTCTGGGGCTATGGTCATGACTATCTGGATGCCTTAAAGGATTTCTATCATCTGTGCGGCAAAGCTCCCATGGTTCCCCGCTATGCGCTTGGAAACTGGTGGAGCCGCTTTTACCGTTATTCCGAGGAGTCTTATCGGGAGCTGATGGAGCGGTTTGAACAGGAAAACCTGCCTTTCTCCGTGGCTGTCATCGATATGGACTGGCATCTGGTGGACATTGATCCCAAATATGGCAGCGGCTGGACAGGATACACATGGAACAGGGATCTTTTTCCTGATCCAAAACGTTTCATGGACTGGCTCCATGAGCGCCACATGCACGTCACCCTGAATGTTCATCCTGCCAACGGGGTTCAGGCACATGAGGAAGCTTACCTTCCTATGGCAAAGGCGTTGGGTGTAGACTTCGAGCAGGAACAGCCCATCAATTTCGACGTGTCCGATCCTGCCTTCCTGGATGCTTATTTCACCTATCTGCACCATCCCAACGAAGAGATGGGTGTGGACTTCTGGTGGGTGGACTGGCAGTCCGGCGGAATCAGCAAGGTAGAGGGGCTGGATCCTCTGTGGATGCTGAACCATTACCACTATCTGGATAACGGGCGGGACGGCAAACGACCCATGACCTTTTCCCGGTATTCCGGTCCGGGAAGCCACCGCTATCCGGTCGGTTTTTCGGGCGACACCATTGTGACTTGGGAATCCCTGGATTTTCAGCCCTATTTCACTGCCACGGCTTCCAACATCGGCTATGGCATGTGGAGCCACGATATCGGCGGCCATATGCTCGGAACCAAGGACGATGAAATGGCTGGACGCTGGCTTCAGTTCGGTGTATTCTCCCCGATCATGCGCCTCCACTCCAGCAACAGCGAATTCAACGGCAAGGAGCCATGGAGATATCAGAAGGAAATCGGAGAGATGATGGGTGATTTTCTCCGTCTCCGTCATCGGATGATCCCTTATCTGTATACGATGAACCATCGGGCATATGCGGAGGATCTTCCGCTGATCCTTCCCATGTACTACCATTATCCCGAGGCAGAGGAAGCTTACCAGGTTCCAAACCAATATGAATTTGGAAGTGAGCTTCTTGCGGCTCCCATCACTTCGCCCAGAATTCCAAAGCTGAACGTAGCCAAGAAAACGGTCTGGCTGCCGGATGGAATCTGGTTCGATTGCTTCAGCGGGCGGACCTACCGCGGCGGACGGACGATGGAGGTATACCGCGATATCCATTCCATGCCTCTCTTTGCCCCGGCAGGTGCAATCCTTCCCATGACAGAGGAGCTCAAAAATACAGAGCAGAACCCCAGAAGCCTCCATATCCAAATCTTCCCTCTGGCAGACGGAGCCTTCTCCCTCTATGAGGATGACGGCTGCACTTCCAAATATTTGGACGGAGACTTCGTGACGACCGAAATGTCCCTCCACTGGGGTGATACCGTCGAATTTACCATCGAACCCCCAATGGGAAATCTGCATCTTCTGCCGGAAAAGAGAAGCTGGAAGATCGAGTTTCGTCAGATTCAGCCTTGCCAGGCAGAGCTTTGGATCAACGGACAGCCCTCTCCCCTTACCACCCGCTATGACAAAGAGCGCCGCTCCTTCTGTCTGGAGACGGGAGAGATTCCCGCAGACACCAAGATCCAGATTCGCCTTTTCGGTGTCCAGGCGGCGGAAAACGACATTTCCTCAGATGTCTTCTCCTTCCTCAACCAGGCAGAGATTGCCTTTGCCTTAAAGGACCGTCTGTACCAGAAGGTTTCTTCCTCCAAGGATCCCATCCTTCTATTATCCGAATTGGT
>DVFT01000219.1 GCA_018713105.1 Candidatus Limivivens merdigallinarum
CTGCCTGAGGCAGAGAATTATTGGGCTCTACATGATTTACGCCTGCATTTTCAACAGCCGTCTGGAAAGAATAGCTTCCTAACGCATCTGAGCTATTGCTACCTCCATCACTGTACTCATAAGAATTTACCACACGGAGGTAATAAGTACCTGCTCCAAGATAGAAATTCATCGTCCCGCTGGCCGTTTTCGATGCACTGTCCCAGTAGGCTGTTTCCCCTGTAATGTCACTGTAATTTTCACTGTAAACGGTAACCCCCAGCCGATTAATACCAGCAAGATATGTGATCGACAACTTACCGGCGCTAGGCATCGTAATCCTATAAAAATCCACTGGATCTGTCATTGACATATGACCTTTTATCTGTCCTCCGACAGAAATTCCATATGCCTGATTAATCATATTATTAGTTTCCGGATGATTTACCCCTGCACTGGTAAATTTCAGACCGAACTGATAGCTGCCTGTATAATTCTCACTACTACTGTAACCATAATTTCCAATTACACGAATATAATAGGTTCCTTTTGTCAACTCCCATTCAAAGGTCCCCATACCTGGAACACCACCATTTTCATAAAGCGTTGCATCATCAATCGCTTTCTGGGTGTCACCTCTATAGAGTTGGATTCCAAAACGTTTCATGGTGGAAGTCACATTCTCCATCCTCAGACACCCTGATGACGGCAGAGTGACTTTATAAAAATAAACCTTCTCATTTTCCGTAAGCGTTCCCGTATAGTATCCATTTACTCCTATTGTCTGTGCCGTAGCCATACTGTTCGCTTCCGCCTTCACCGGAGCCAGCAAATAGCAAAAGCAGAGCATCAAAAGCAAAGCCCCAAGGCTTTTCCACTTCTCTCTCATTTTCTTTTTCCTCCTTCACAAAATTTCTCAATCAATAAGAGATACTCTTATTTTACAATATCCCCTTACGATTATCAAGAAATTTCTGGCAATCTTACACCCGGTACTTCGTCCCCTTCCCATCTCTTTTCGCAATCTTCAGTTTATTCAAATGTACTTCTTTTTCCTGGTAAGTGGTCACCTTGTCTTCCCCTTCCGCCATGCAGTAAACCTCCTCCACGGCATCCTTCTGGGAAAGGCGGATTCCCCGCACGCCCACGGCGTTTTTCTTTTTGACCGGGACTTCCTCCAGGGGGAAGCGGAGGAAATAGCCCTGGTGGGTTCTCAGCACCAGCTGGGCGGTGTCGGCGAGTACCGTGACGGAGAGCAGTTTGTCTCCTTCCTGGAGCTTGGTGGCTGCGATGGTACGCTTGGCAACGTCGAATTCCTGCCCTTCTACCTTTTTCAGCATTCCCTGGGAGGTAGCGAAGAGAAGCTCCGCATTTTTCACCTTGCCGAGGCTCTCCACGCAGATGATCTGTTCCTCGGTGCTGGAATAATTGCAGAGATTGTCCACCGGAGTTCCCTTATCCCGGAATTTTCCAAAATGGATATCCATCACTTTGAGGAGATGCTGCCGGCCCAGATCGGTGAAAAGGCAGATCTTATCCGTATTCATACAGGGGAAGACGTAGCGGTTTTCGCTATCCGCCGCCTCCTTGTTGCGCTCATAGGTGGGGACGTCGATGGTTCTCACATAGCCAAAGCGGTCCATCAGGAAAACAACCTCCATCTCTTCCACCTTCTTTTCCTCGTAGACCGCCTCCGCCGCATTTTCGATGGAGGTTTTCCGGGGAATGGCGTATTCCTTTTTCAGAGCGTCCAGCTCCCTTATGATTACCTTTGCCATGGACTTGTAGTTGTTCAGAATGTCCGTGTAGGTTTCAATATTTTTCAGTGTCGCCTCATGCTCTTTTTGAAGCGCTTCGATCTCCAGCCCGATGAGCCTGTAGAGACGCATTTCCAGGATGGCGGCTGCCTGCTTTTCCGTGAAACGAAGCCCCGCTGCCGCTTTCTCGGAAGCTTTGGACTTGAAGCGGATCCCCTCTGTGATGCCGTTCACCAGACATTCCTTTACCTGCTTCTGGCTCTTGCTGCCCCGAAGGATCTCGATAATCAGATCGATGCAGTCACATGCCTTCATCAGCCCTTCCTGGATTTCCTTTTTGCCCAGCTCCTTTGTCAGGAGCGTGCGGTATTTTCGTGTCGTCACCTCAAACTGAAAATCCACGTGGTGCTCAATGATCGCCTTCAGCCCAAGGGTCTCAGGCTTGCCGTCCGCCACTGCCAGCATATTTACACCGAAGGTATCCTCCAGGCGTGTCTTCTTGTAGAGCATGTTGATGAGATTTTCCGTATCCGTGTTCTTCTTAAGCTCCAGAACAATGCGGATCCCTTCTTTGGAGGACTGGTTGGAGATGTCCACAATATCTGTCGTCTTCTTGCTCTCCACCAAAGCTGCCACATCGTTCAGAAATTTGCCGATGTTGGCTCCCATCATGGTGTAAGGGATCTCCGTGATGACCAGGCGGTCACGCCCGTTCTTCCCTTTTTCAATCTCTACCCTGCCCCGTAGACGTATCTTGCCGCTTCCCGTAGTGTAAATATCCAACAGATCCGACTGGTTGACCACAATCCCTCCGGTTGGGAAATCCGGTCCTTTGATATAAGACATCAACTCCTCGGTGGTGATCTTGTTATTTTTGATGAAAGCTTTTACCCCATCGATCACTTCACCGAAATTGTGGGGCGGAATGCTGGTTACCATCCCCACTGCGATCCCTTCGGATCCGTTCACGAGAAGATTTGGAAAACGTACCGGCAGTACCGTGGGCTCCTTCTCCGTCTCATCGAAATTCGGCATGAAATCCACCACGTCCTTGTCCAGATCGGCAAGGAACGCTTCCTGGGTCACCTTCTCAAGGCGTGCCTCTGTATAACGCATTGCCGCAGCCCCGTCTCCCTCGATGGAACCAAAGTTTCCATGGCCATCCACCAGAGTCATCCCCTTCTTGAAATCCTGCGCCATGACTACCAGTGCCTCGTAGATGGAGCTGTCTCCGTGGGGATGATATTTACCCATGGTATCCCCCACGATACGGGCACATTTTCGGTACGGTCTGTCGTAGCGGATGCCAAGCTCATACATGTCGTAGAGTGTCCGTCTCTGAACCGGCTTCAATCCGTCGCGGACATCCGGCAAGGCTCTGGAAATGATTACGCTCATAGCATAATCGATGTAAGATTTCTGCATGATATCCGCATATTCTGTTTTTATAATCTGTTCGTTATCCATCGGTTTCCTCCCTAGATATCCAGTTCTGCGTCATTGGCGTGCTCATAGATAAACGCTTTTCTGGGCGGTACGTCCGTTCCCATCAGCATGCTGGTCACATCGGATGCGATCCTGGCATCCTCAATCTCCACCTGCTTCAGGATCCGGGTCTCGGGGTTCAGCGTCGTCTCCCAAAGCTGCTGGGCATCCATCTCTCCAAGACCTTTGTAGCGCTGCAGGGTGAACGGCCCTTTGTGCCGCTTGCGGTATTTCTCCAACGCCTTATCGTCGTAGAGGTATTCTTCTTCTCCCTTGGCAGGCATCGCCTTATAGAGGGGCGGCATCGCAATATAGACGTGGCCTTCATAGATCAGATCCGGCATAAACCGATAGAACAACGTCAAAAGGAGGGTACAGATGTGCGCCCCGTCCACATCCGCATCCGCCATGATGATAATCTTGTCATACCGAAGCTTTGTAATATCGAAATCGTTTCCATATCCTTCGGAAAAACCGCAGCCAAAGGCATTGATCATGGTCTTGATCTCCGCGTTTGCCAAAATTTTGTCGATGCTTGCCTTCTCCACGTTGAGGATTTTTCCGCGGATCGGCAGGATCGCCTGAAAATTCCGGTTTCTGGCAGTCTTTGCGGAACCTCCTGCAGAATCCCCCTCCACGATGAAGATCTCGCACTTGGAGGCATCGCGGCTCTCACAGTTGGCCAGCTTCCCGTTGGAATCAAAGGAATACTTCTGCTTGGTCAGCATGTTGGTCTTGGCTTTCTCCTCCGTTTTCCGGATCTTGGCTGCTTTCTCCGCGCAGGAGAGGATACTTTTCAGCTGCTCCAGGTTCCGGTCAAAATAAAGGACCAGCTCTTCCCCGGTCACTTTTCCTGTCGCCTTAGCCGCATCTTGGTTGTCCAGCTTTGTCTTGGTCTGCCCTTCAAAACGCGGAGCCGGATGCTTGATGGAAATCACCGCTGTCATCCCGTTCCGGATATCCGCGCCCGTAAAATTGCTTTCTTTTTCTTTCAGGATCCCAAGCTCTCTGGCATAATTGTTCATCACCGTAGTGAAGGTCGTCTTAAACCCGGTCAGATGGGTTCCGCCCTCCGCGTTGTAGATATTATTGCAGAAGCCTAAGACATTTTCGTGGAACTCATTAATATACTGGAAAGCGCACTCCACAGTGATCCCTTCGGATTCCCCCTTGAAATAAATAGGTTCCGTCACAGCTTCTTTATTTTTATTCATATCTCGGATAAATCCGATGATCCCTTCCGGTTCATGGAATTCCAGATGTTCGTTCCTTCCGTCCCGCTTATCCTCAAACACGATGGTCAGGTTCGGATTCAGGTAGGCCGTCTCATGGAGGCGGCTTTTCACCTCCGTGGAGGAAAACCGGGTTTTCTCAAAAATTTCCGGATCGGGCAGGAAATGGACCCACGTCCCCGTTTTCTTCGTCTTTCCAACCACGGGAAGGAGGCCGTCCTGAAGCTCCACCACAGGGATTCCCCTCTCATATTTGTCATAGTAAATCTCTCCCTGGGCGCTGACCTTCAATTCCAGGTAGGTGGAAAGCGCGTTCACCACGGAAGACCCCACACCGTGAAGCCCGCCGCTGGTCTTATAGACAGAATCGTCGAACTTTCCTCCCGCGTGGAGCGTCGTGAACACCAGTCTCGCGGCAGGCACCCCTTTCTCATGCATTCCCACAGGGATTCCCCTTCCGTTGTCGTTCACCGTGGCAGAACCGTCTGCGTTCAGCGTCACCTCGATCCGGTCGCAAAAGCCTGCCAGATGTTCGTCCACCGCATTATCGACAATCTCATAAATCAAATGGTTCAGTCCTTTTCGGGATACACTGCCGATATACATCCCCGGCCTTTTCCGGACCGCTTCCAGTCCTTCCAGCACCGAGATACTGCTGGCATCGTAGGTCGTTGTTTTTGCCATAACCACATATCCTTTCTATCTATCCACACAAATGTTCTATTGGCTATTAAACTACAAACTCCCCAAAAAAGCAAGCAAAACTTCCGGCAGCCGGTGGAAACCATGGTTCCATTGTCCGGAACCGTACCCATATTTTGCGGCATCCACATTGCTGCCATTGAACTGGCGCAGAATCCCAAGGCACAGAACCTCT
>DVFT01000220.1 GCA_018713105.1 Candidatus Limivivens merdigallinarum
AGGTAGTACCGCCCGCTATCCAGTGCTATCTATGCATTTAACCGCTTTCAATGATTATCTCAGAAAAATACGGGCAAAAACAGATCCATTCAGCAGGGAGAACCCCATCGCCCTTGACCACACTGTAGCTCCCCATATTCTCCCAATCATACCCTCCCAATCACACTCTCCCAATATCACATATATCACCCATCCCGCCTGTACAAAACCAGCACGGCAGCAATGCCGCCGACCAGCTTGCACACCAGATAAGCCGTCACGGAAGAGGAATCCGCCACGCTGGAGACGAATGCCAGCTGACCGCCAAGGCAGAAGGCTCCGCTGACACTGAAGGCGGCATTCAGAAGCTTGCCCCGCCGGTCCATTTTTTCATATAGGGGCAGCATGGAAATGCTGGTGGCAAGGCTGATGAACAGCCCGATAGCCGCATATTCATTCACATGGAGGACATCCGCCGTGCGCCGGAGGATTCCCTTGCAATGGGTCAGCGCCAGCTGTACCGCGACCATAGAACCGCAGACCACGACCGTGATCTTTAAAACAATGACCAGCGCTTCCAGAAGAAGCGTGTCTTCCACCACGGAAATCTGTGGGAAAAAGATCCCGGCCGCAAGATAGGCAAACAAGAGGAGCCCTAAAATCCGGATGGACAGACCTAGGATGGTCAGTGCCTTCAGGCAGAACTTTGGTGCCAGTTTAAGGGCAAACGCCAGAATGAGACACAGCAGGATCACCGGGCAAAGATGGATGATCAATACAGGAATGTACAGCCCCAGCATCCATCCGCCCACAAAAAGCCCAAGGGGCAGGGTGAGGATCCCAAACAGCACCCCGTTCATGAACAGGGAGGTTTCTGCCTCCTTGAGAACCCCAAGGGCAATGGGCAGCACAAAACTTAAAAGGCAGCCAAGGGTAGAAGAAAGCAGAAGACCGGAAAACATACCAAGCTCCGGACTGGCTGCGATTTTGCCCGCAATGGCAAAGCCGCCCATGTCCGGCGCCAAAAGGACGCCGGACAGAATGGAGGCATCAAAGGGGAGAATCTCATTGAGCCTTTGGAACAGAGCCGTCTGTCCGTTCAGGAACGTGATGGCAATGCAATAGATGCCGCTCATGGAGAGGCAGAGACTCCCCATCGTATTCAGCCCCTGGTCAAAGGCGGAGGCAAGATGCCACCTTCCGCCAAAGATCTTGTCACAAAGCCCTGCAAGGGCGAAGACCAAAAGGATGGCAATAAACAGATTCATATTATTTTACAACGGGAGCGCAGGCCTTTGCGAGCCAGGAAAGCTCCTTTTCATTCAGGTAAGGCGTGAGTGTCTGAAGGACCATCTCATGATAATCGTTCAGCCACTGAACTTCCTCCCAAGAGAGCTTGGAGGCGTCCACAGCCTTGGTGTCAATGGGGCAGTAGGTGATGGGCTCAAAGCAGAGGAATTTGCCGTATTCCGTCTCGAAAGCCTTTTTGCAGACCAGTTCGTTTTCAATCCGGATTCCGATCTTTCCCTCTTCATAGATGCCCGGCTCGTCCGTGATGGTCATTCCCTCTTCGAAGGGAGTGGTGTTCCTATCGTTCAGGCTCTGGGGACCTTCATGGACGCCTCCCACAAAGCCTACGCCATGACCGGTGCCGCAGCGATAGTCCAACCCTCTCTCCCAGAAAGGTTCCCTGGCAGCGATATCCAGATTTTTGCCGGGAAGCCCAGCCTTGAAGACGGTACGCGCCATACGGATGTGGGAGCGGAGCACCAGGGTATAGTAATCTTTTTCCTCCTCGGTGGGTTCCCCTAAGGCATAGGTTCTGGTGATGTCTGTGGTGCCGTCCAGATACTGACCGCCGCAGTCCACCAGCAGGAATCCCTTTTCTTCCAGGATGGAGTGGTTTTCCTTGGTGGGATGATAATGCATCATGGCTGCGTTGGCACCGTAGGCAGCGATGGTGCCGAAGGATTCACCCAGGCAGTTTTCCTGTTCCAGACGGTGGCGGCGCATCATTTCATCCACATCTACCTCGCTGACAGGGATATGGTTTGCCATTTTTTCCTCCAGCTCGATGGCAAAGCGGACCATGGCAACACCATCCTTGATGTGGGCGTTCTTCATGCTGGAAAGCTCGGTTTCATTCTTGACGCCTTTTAAGAGCTGAATGGGATCGGTTCCTTTTTTCGCTGTGATCTTAGGATTGGACTTCATTGCCTCGCAGAGGGTATAGCTGGTGCCGGAAGCTTCGTAGAGCATCGTTACCGTTTCGCGGATGGACTGGATGGCGGGGATGATCTCTGTGTAGGGACGGATCGTGACGCCTTCTCCGGTGAGATAGTTCCGGGCTGATTCCGGAAGGCGGTTTTCATCGATGAACAGGAAAGCGTCCTTGGGGAGGATCATGCAGAAGCTCATGGCAAAGGGGTTGAATTCAATATCGCTGGCACGGAGGTTCAAAAGCCAGGCATTGTCATCCAGGCGGGAAACCAGCATGGCATCTGCCGCCTCCTTTTGAAGGGCGCTGCGCACCAGGGTGAGCTTTTCAGAAGGGGTCTTTCCGGCATATTTTTGGTCCAGAATCCAGGCGTCCGTGGCAGGAAGGGCAGGTCTTCCCTCCCAGATCGGAGTGACAAGATCCACATCCTTCAGGGTGATCCGTTTCTGCTGGAATGCTTTTTCGAATAAGGAGATGTTCTCCATGGAGGTGATCATTCCATCCATTCCCATAACGCCGTCGCTTGGCAGTTCTGCGCTTAACCATTCCTCCACAGTGGGAACGCCGGGCTCCTTCATGCGCATCAGGATGATTCCGCTTCCCTTGATCTGGTTCTCAGCCTGAATGAAGTAACGTCCGTCTGTCCAGAGGGCAGCCTTGTCGGCAGTGACGGCGAGGGTTCCGGCGGAACCGTTAAAGCCGGAAAACCAGCTCCTTGCCTCATAATGGGTGGGAAGATATTCACTCATATGAGGGTCAGAGGAGGGAATCAGATAACCGTCCACCCCGGCATGTTTCATAGATTCCTGAAGTTTTTTGATTTTTTCTGCTGTTGTCATGGCAAAAACCTCTTTTCTATAGATTATTTGGAAACTTCCAAGTTCTGTCATTGGCTGCAGGATACAGCCATGTATGATTATAGTCTTTTTGAGGGGATTCAGCAAGAGTTCCCGGATGAAGATTTTAAATGGATGCTGCATGCAGCGGTTTGGCAGGGTCAAGGGATAACTCCTGGAGAAAGGAGAGGATCTTGGCATTGGTCTCTTCGGCAAAACGTCCGAAAAGAAAGTGGTCCGCTCCCGGAAGGATGGAGAGCGTGGCATTTGGAAGGGAGCGGGCGATGAGATGGGTATGGCTTCGCTTAATCATGTCCCGGCTCCCAGCCAGCACCAGGACCGGGCAGGTGATCCGCTTCAGGGAATCCGGCTGGATGCAGGGTTCCCTGACCATGAGGCTTAAGTATTCCTTCTCCCTTTGCTTCTCCTTTGAGAGAAAGGGGGTGAAGCAGTAGCGGTAGTAGTTCAGGATAAACGGAAACTGGTCTCGAAAACGGATTCCTTTGGGAAAGAGATTTCCGCCGGCAAGGACCAGCGCCTCAAAAGGAAAGGAGCTGTGCAAAGCGGCAAGGAGGCTTACATTCGCCCCATCGCTGAAACCGATGAGGGTTACCTGCTTTAAGTTCAGCTTCCGTAAGAAAACGGGGATATCGGCAGCCATCCGCCGAAGAGTCAGCGTCCCCTCGCCATGATCTGATTTGCCGTGCCCGCGGCTGTCCAGAAGAATGACCTGGTAATCCTTGGAAAAAGGCTCGACCTGGTTTTCAAAACAATGCCAGTCTTCCCCGTTCCCGTGGAGAAAGAGGAGCGTATGCGGATGTCCTTTTCCATAGAGACGGTAGTAAAGCCGGGTATCAGAGACGGAGACATAGCCGTCATAGTCAGGTTTGGTCATGATGCACGTCCTTTCTGGTGCATGGCGTGGAGAAGTTCAACTTGTTTTTCACGCCGCTGCATGTGTTTTTTGAAAATCAAGAGGAACAGGATTGTGGACTGGACCGAAGAGACAAGATCCGCAATGGGTTCCGCAAAAAATACGTTGGAAGCCTCCCTGGTAATCTGCGGAAGCAAAAAAACCAGAAGGATATAAAAGGTTTTCCGGAAAATGGAAAGGTACAGCGCGGTTTTGGTGCGTTCCATGGCGGTCAGCCCGTCCACCAGGATGTACTGGAAGCTTAAGGGGATGATCATCATCGTATAGACGCCGATTCCCCATATGGAAAGCCGAGAGATTTCCGGATTTGTGGTGAACAGCCGGATGAAAACGCCTGGCAGCAGCCGCGTGACAAAGAACATCACAGTGGTAAAGGCAAGGCAGAGAAGGAGAACGCATTTTTCTGTCTGCCGTACCCTCTTTGTGTCGGCGGCGCCGTAATTGAAGCTGATGATCGCCTGGGTTCCCCCGCTGATCCCCAGCATAGGGGAGGTGATCAGCATCATATAGCTCTGTACGATGGTGGCGGTGGTGATCAGCATATCTCCCTGGCTGCCGCCATAAGTGTGGAGCACCGTGTTGGTGGCGATCAAGAGCAGGCTGTCAGAAGCCAGGATCAAAAAGGGGGAGAATCCGATGGACAGGATTTTTCCCATCAGAGGCAGGCTGTAATTCCCCAGGGAAATCCGTACCGACACCCGTTTGGAGAACAGCAGAAAACAAAAGGCGAAGGCACAGGAGAAAAACTGGGAAATCACCGTTGCGATGGCAGCGCCCGCGACGCCCATCTGAAATACAAAAATAAACAGGGGATCCAGCGCGATGTTGCATATGGTCCCTATGAGAACGGTGATCATCCCGACGCCTGCAAATCCCTGACAGTTGATAAAGTAGTTCAGCCCTACTGCCATCAGGGCAAAGAAGGTGCCTAAGGTATAAATGGTAAGATAGGTATCCGCATAGGGAAAGGTCTGCTCACTGGCGCCAAACCAGAGCAGCAGATGATCCTTGATGAGAAGAAACAGCACCGTGAGGATCAGGGAAAATACGGTGAGCATCAAAAACGAGTTGGAGAGGATCTGCTTCGCCTTTTTTTGATTTCCCTCCCCCATCCTCATGGCAAGCTGGATCGATCCTCCAAGGCCGATGAGGGTACCGAAGGAGGTCAGCAGCGTGACGATGGGACCGCAGACCCCGGCGCCTGCCAGCGCCAGATCACCGTATCCTTCAATGTGTCCGATATACATTCGGTCTACAATGCTGTAAAGCACGTTGACAAGCTGAGCCACCATCGTGGGGATGGCGAGCCGCAGCACAAGAGAGGGAATAGAATCCCTCCCCAAATCATTTCCTTTTTTCATAACGTTCCTCCCTGATGAAAATTTACTGATTGAACTGTTCCAATATAGCAGATTCACAGAAGAAAAACAACTCAAAAATCCCTTGACTTTTGATAAGGGAGATGATAAAGTAGATTCATCTTGATAAAGAAAATGCGATGAAGAGGAATAGTACATCCGGACTGGAATCCAGAGAGCTGCCGGTAGGTGGAAGGCAGCGGAAGGGATGGATGGAACTCGCCTCGGAGCGGCTGCCCGAAATTCCGCAGGGAAGAGTAGACGCAGACGGTATCTCCGGCCGTTATCCGGGCAGGATATAAGATCTTTTCGTGATCCGTATCCGTGAGGGCGTGGAGCAATCCATGAATTAGAGTGGTACCGCGTAAGGCAGCAGTCTTTCGTCTCTATCGGCACATCCGTGTTGTAGAGAGAAAGGCTTTTTTTTGTTACTTTGGGTCAAACTTTTGACTCCAACATCATAATATTATTGGATAAAGGAGAATGAGAACAATGGGAATGAAACATGTAGAAAAGTATACTCGTCAGTATTTTATGCCGCCGACTCCCTGCCTTGACTGGGCAAAGAAGGAGTATATCGACAAGGCGCCGATCTGGTGCAGCGTGGATCTGAGGGATGGCAATCAGGCTCTGGTCGTTCCCATGAGCCTTGAGCAGAAGCTGGCTTTCTTCAAATTGCTGGTCCGGATCGGATTTAAGGAGATTGAAGTGGGCTTTCCGGCTGCCTCTGAGACGGAATATCAGTTCCTCCGCACCCTGATCGAGCAGGATATGATTCCGGATGACGTGACGGTACAGGTCTTGACCCAGGCAAGGGAACACATTATCAAGAAGACCTTTGAGGCTTTAAAGGGTGCAAAGAATGCCGTTGTCCACGTCTACAACTCCACCTCCAAAGCACAGAGGGAGCAGGTGTTCAAAAAGTCCAAGGAGGAGGTTCTTCAGATCGCCGTGGATGGGGCGAAGCTGTTAAAGCAGCTCACAGAGGAAGCAGGGGCAGACTATTCCTTCGAATACAGCCCGGAGAGCTTCACCGGTACGGAGATGGAATATGCATTGGAGGTCTGCAACGCTGTCCTGGATGTATGGCAGCCTACACCGGAGAAGAAGGTGATCATCAACCTTCCCAGCACAGTTGAGCATTCCATGCCCCATGTATATGCCAGCCAGATCGAGTACATGAGCAAGAATATGAAGTACCGGGAGAATGTCATCTTATCCCTGCATCCCCACAACGACCGCGGCTGCGGTGTCAGCGATGCGGAGATGGGAATCCTGGCAGGAGCGGACAGGATCGAAGGAACCCTGTTCGGAAATGGAGAGCGCACCGGAAATGTGGATATTGTGACGCTTGCCCTCAATATGTATTCCCAGGGCGTGGATCCGGGACTTGATTTCTCCAATATGCCGGAGATCTGCCGGGAATATGAAGAATACACCAACATGAAGATCGATGAGAGAAGCCCCTACAGCGGCGCTCTGGTGTTTGCTGCCTTCTCAGGTTCCCATCAGGATGCCATCGCAAAAGGCATGAAGTGCTGGGAAGAAAACCACGACGGCAAATGGACCGTACCTTACCTGCCTATCGACCCGAAGGATGTGGGAAGGATCTACGAGGCGGATGTGATCCGGATCAACAGCCAGTCCGGAAAGGGCGGCGTGGGTTATATCCTGGAGCAGAATTTCGGCTTGAACCTGCCGCCGAAAATGCGGGAAGCCATGGGATATGCCGCCAAGGCAGTTTCCGACCACAAGCACAAGGAACTCCATCCCGACGAGATTTTCGAGATCTTCAAAGAGAAATTCGAGAACCTTACTACGCCCTTCGATGTCACGGAGGTACATTTCAAGCAGCATAACGGAATCATTGCCGAGGTCACTGTTCAGAAAGATGGAGAGGAAAAGACGGCGATCGCTTCTGGAAACGGCCGCTTGAATGCAGTGAGCAACGCACTGAAGAAGCAGTTCCGCCTGGAATACAATCTGGTTACCTACCAGGAGCACGCCCTGGAAAGAAGCTCCAGCTCCCGGGCAATCGCTTATGTGGGAATTGAAGATAAGAACGGAGGCCTTCACTGGGGAGCAGGGCTTCACCAGGATATTATCACAGCCTCCATCCAGGCTCTGGTTACAGCGATCAACAATATGATTGCAGGAGAGAAAGACTGAGAGGGATGGATCTGTCCCCCAGGATGAAAAAGTAAAAAATCCGCACCAGGCGGCAAAACGGCCGCAGGCGCGGATTTTTGTATAGAAATGGGACATTAATCCCTGGAACCGTATTCCTCTGCAGCTTCAATGACCCAGCGGATATGATCCGGCGAAATGGTAGCCGGAATGGTGCAGTCCGCGCCGAGGATCAATCCCCTGGTGGTTCCGAAATCGTCGATCAGCTTTTTCGTGTAATCTTTGATTTCTGCTTCGGTCCCAGTGTTCAGGATGCCTTGCGGACGGTTGTCAAAACCACCTACACAGGTTTTCCCGCCAAAGAATTCCCGGCCTTCGGCAAGGGAAAGCTCTTCGATAAAGACAGCCCAGTTGACGGCCTTTACCGGCACGTCCTTCCAAAGGGAAAGGCGGTTCTTAAGACCAGCCCAGGCACAGAGATGGCTCATATTGTAATCAGAATATTCATTTGCCAGATCGTAGATCATCTTGTCAAAGGGACGTACGATGGCTTCGTATTCTTCCGGCGTAAAGCGGTCGTACTCGCCGCCCTGGAGAGGAAGGTAGAGTCCGTCGCATTTTGCCTCTTCCATCAGGGCGCGGATCAGGGTAAAGGTATCCTCAGCAACCACCTTCATCCCTTCCTTTACCGCTTCGGGATCTTCTTTCAGGTGCGCCATCACAGGCTCATCTCCCAGGCTGTGGCGGATGACGGTGAAGGGAACGAATACATTGTAAAGGCAGGCACGTTCCGCGATAAAATGGTCGTTGATGATTTTTGCCCGTTCCACCTGGCCGCGGACATATTCGCTGTCTTTCCCAAGGGGCTTTAATCTCTTCCAGTCGGAAGCAGTCTCGATTTTGGTGCTGAACGGGTATTCAAAATATCCGTCGCACATGATCTTGATGAAATCTAAGGGCAGCTCGTTATAATAAGCAATGTGGGAATTGATATTGTTGATTCCCGTCCAGTTTTCATCGAAAAAATGGTGCCAGAATCCCACTGGGACGCGGTCTACATGTTTCTGGTCCATGGCGTTGAAAAAGCGTTCACGATAATTCATAGATAAATCCTCCATAGTGTCTAACATTACCAGGCGTAAGCTTCGGGAGCAATCCCGGGACCTGGGAAAATCCGATCCAGTTCTTTTTTCATATCTTCCGGAAGTGTGATCTCAAGAGCTTTCAGGGAATCTTCAAGCTGCCCAAGGGTTCTAGGGCCGATGATAGGCGCCGTAAGATCCGGGTTGGAGAGTATAAAGGCAAGGGCAACGTCACGTTCCCTAAGGCCCGCTTCGTGGCAGAGCTTGCTGTAAGCTTCAAGCTGTGCTTGGTGGCGTTTGAAATCTTCCGAATTTCCTCTGCTTCGGAAGCTATCTTCCGAACTTCTCGCAAGAAGCCCGCCTCCCATTGGCGACCAGGCGACTACGCCGATACCGTATTCCCGGCAGGCGGGAAGAACCTCGGATTCAATGGAACGGGCAAGAAGGGAATAACGCTCCTGCTGTGCGGCAAGGCCGAAGAAATGGCGGGAGGAAGCCTTCTCCTGTGCCTGCGCGATCTTCCAGGCAGGGAAATTGCTTGCACCGATGTAGTCAACAAGCCCGTTCTTTACGATTCCTTCAAAGGTATCCCACAGTTCCTCAAAGCTGCAGCTGCGGTCAATGTGATGCATGTAATAAAGCTCAATGTGGTCAGTCTGGAGACGTTTCATGGAGCCGTTCAGGTGACGGCGGATTTTGTAGGCGGAAAGCCCTGGCTTTGTATTAGGGCCATCCAGGGGATCGAACATATCCTCATGGACCTTGGTGGCAAGGACGGTCCTCTCCCTGCGGCCGTTCCCTTGGGCGAACCATTTGCCGATGATCTCTTCGGTGATTCCCGTTTTCCCAATCATAAAACCATAATTATTTGCGGTGTCGAAAAAGTTGATTCCAGCATCCAGTGCGGCGTCCATGATGCGGAATGCTTCTTTTTCGTCATTGGCAACGCCAAAATTCATAGTGCCGAGGCAAAGACGGCTGACATTCATGCCTGTACGGCCAAGTTTTGTGTACTGCATAGATTACCTCCTTATTCCCAGGGACAAAAAAACCCCACTGACAGACCAGGGAAGCCTGACAATGGGGAAGTTCGTCCTTAAGTTTGATTAGCTCTTACACGTTCTACTATACAAAAAATCAAAGAAAAGTCAAGCATTTTTTCAGCCGTGATAAATAACATAGGGATTTTTGGGCGTATCCTGGCTGAGTTTCAGCCACTTTTTGGGAGATAACTTCATGATCTCCAGGAATTTCCGGTTGTAGCTGGAAAGTGTGCGGAACCCGGAAAGCTGGGCGGCCTGCGAGATCAGGACCGGATTGCGGATCAGGATCGCGCAGGATTCCCGGATACGGATATGGTTCAGGTAATCCAAAGGCGACATGGAAAACATGCTTTTGAACAGCCTGCGGAAGTGTGTTTCGCTGAGGCAGCACAGCCTTGCAAGTTCCGGGATGGTGATATCCTCCGCATAATTCCGGTTCATATAAAGGAGTGCCGGGAGAAGGCCGCTCTTTGTATCGCCCTCCGGGCGGGAATCCCTGGAATCCTGGTAAAGGAGCTTCAGTATAGAGACCAGGGAGAAACAGTAGCCCTTGACGCTCATCTCGAAATAGGGCTGGTAAAGGGAAAGTTCCTGGAAGATCCGCCAGACAATTTCCCCGAAAACAGGATACTGGCACCGCTTGACGACAGGAGGGACGGAAAAGGGAACCAAAAGCTGCTCAGTAAAATGCACTATATCAGGAAAAATAAAGGGGTCATACATTTTGCTTAAGTCCAGATGGACGGTTTCGTAGCGGCAGGAGGTGATCCCCGTCCGATAGAGGGAATGAGGCATGTAGGGGCTGATAAAAAGAACGTCGCCCGCCTGGAACGGAAATTGCTGGTTTTCACAGGCAAGGACGCCCCTGCCGCTGTGACAGTAAAAAATTTCCATACAATCGTGGAATTTGGCGATGGCAGAAGGGTCATAAGGAGGCAAAAAGCAGCATCCAAGGGTCGCAATCAGTGGGAAATTTGTGGAAAGTGTATAAGGGACATATTGGGTTAATGGTCGTTTTTGCATAGTTTCATCACCTTTTTTGACAGATATTTTCTTTCGTTCCACTTATAATAAAAACAGATTTTGAAGAAAAAGTCCATATAAAAATCAGAATTCGAAAAAATGTTTACATGAAGTGGGTGAATATATGGAAGAAACGCAAAAGAAATCCATCCGTTCCTGGGTGGATAGCCAGAAGGACAGCCTGATTTTAGACTTGGTCAAAATCGTGAACCTGGAAAGTGTTTCCCATCCGGAACCGGAGAAAGGGAAACAGACGCCGTTTGGAGAAGGATGCCAAAGAGCGCTGCACGCCATGCTGGAAAGGGGAAGTTCCATGGGGCTTTGTGCGGCAAATTATGAGGAGCGTTTGGGTTCTCTTTCCCTGCGTGGAGAAGAAAGGTGTTCTCCGGAAAGAGTGATCGGGGTCTGGACGCATCTGGATGTGGTGCCGGCAGGGGAAGGCTGGCAGTACAAGCCATTCGATGCGGTGTATGAAGACGGGATGGTGATCGGCCGAGGCGCCCAGGATAACAAAAGTGCTGCCATTATGGGATTATATCTGTTAAAAGGTCTCAAAGACTTGGATATTTCTTTGGAACATCCTGTGGCTTTATATCTGGGATGCAGTGAGGAGTGTGGGATGCAGGATCTGGATTATTTTCTAAAACACTATCACGCTCCAGGGCTTTCACTGATTGCGGACTGCGGGTTTCCTGCCTGCTACGGGGAAAAGGGAAGTATGACCTTTGAAATCCGTACTGGGAGGAAGAGCCTTCTTTCTGATGTGAAGGTAGATGCGGGAACTGCCCATAATATTGTTCCGGGAACAGCCAGAGTCCGATTTGCTGTGGATGGAGAGACTTATACCGTTGAGGCGGAAGGAGTGTCAGGTCATTCCGCGTTCCCGGAAGGGAGTGTCAATGCTATAGAAGGACTGCTTGGAAAGATGATGGTACATTCAAAGATCCCTGAAGAAGAGAAAAATACGTTGCGTCCTTTCTGGAATTTTGTGAAGACTACAGATGGAAGCGCGGCAGGGATCCAAAAAGAAGATCCGCTTCTGGGAAATTTGACCTGCTGCGGGACAATCTTGACTTGCAAAGACAATGTTTGGGCATTGAGCCTGGATCTTCGTTATCCGGATTCAGCAGATCCGGCGTGGATCGTAAGGAAAATTACGTCAGTCGCCGAAGCCCAGGGGTGCATTGCAGAACAAAAAAGCCATCTACCATCTTTCGGCTTAAAGCCGGATCATCCTGTGGTAAAAAAGCTGACAGAAGTTTACAATCAGGAGACGGGCCGTTCGGACCAGGCTTATTCCATGGCAGGAGGAACCTACGCGGCAAAGCTGCCCCGGGCAATTCCCTTTGGGATCGCGTTTGCAGACAAGAGGAAAATCCAGGAAAAGTTTCCAAAAGGGCATGGGGATTACCATCAGCCGGACGAAGCGGTGATCATTGACCAGATCCTGGATGCTTTATACATCTATCTGGTCGGGATGGTGGAACTCGACGCTCTTTTAACGGAATATGAGAGAAATGAGGTAACGATATGGGAAACGACCGTATGATCGCATTGATGCAACAGGAAATAGCGCCGGCGCTGGGATGCACGGAACCGGCTGCGATCGGGCTTGCGGTTGCAAAGTCAAAAGAAACGCTGACAACTCCAGTGAAGGAAGTCACCCTGTATTTAAGCAGGAATATGCTGAAAAATGCAATGGGAGTGGGAATTCCGGGGACTGAAGAGGTAGGGATCGAGATGGCTGCCGCCCTTGCCGTGGTGGTAGGACATTCCGAGTATCTTCTTGAAGTATTTCAGGATATGACGGCGGATGATATCAAAAAAGCAAAAGAATTCCTGAAAGAAAAACCTATCCAGGTAGAAGTGGCGGATACGGACGAAAAGCTGTATATCCGCGCTGTGCTGAAAGGGGACGGGGAAGAGGCGGAAACCATTATCAAAAAGGCGCACACCAACATTGTAATGGTGACCCATAATGGGACTTGCCTGTATCTCCAGAAAGAAGAATGTGACCGCCGGGTAAGCACTGAGTATAGCAGCACGGATATCCCGGTGGCAGAGATCTGGGATTTTGTGAATCGGGTACCGGTAGAAGAACTGGATTTCCTTTGGGAAGCCGTAGAAATGAACATGACGATCGCCAAGGAGGGAATTGCACAGCAATACGGACTGGGAGTGGGACGGCAGACCATGCTCTCTATGGATGCCACGGAACAGGAAGAGATGGAAAAGAAAGCAGTGTCTTTGACGGCTGCGGCTGCGGACGCCAGGATGGCAGGCTGTTCCCTCCCGGTGATGAGCACCACAGGAAGCGGAAACCAAGGCATCACCGCGACAGTCCCGGTGGCAGTGGCAGCGGAAAAGCTGGGAAAGACCAGGGAAGAGATGCTTCGGGCTATAGCGTTAAGCCAACTGGTCACGATACATATCAAGGCGAATTTAGGCAAACTTTCTGCTCTGTGCGGCTGCGCCATCGCAGCTGGGATCGGGGCGTCCTGCGGGATTACCTTCCTCTACGGGGGAGGGCAAAGACAGGTTGAAAGCGCCATCCGCAACATGGTGGCGGATATCTCCGGGCTGATCTGCGACGGCGCAAAATACGGATGCGCGTTAAAGATTGCAACCTCAGTCAGCAGCGCCTTCCGCTGTGCCGCATTGGCAGTCCACGATGTCACCGCTTCCGGAAATGACGGCATCGTCTCTGAGGACGTAGAGCAGACCATCCAAAATCTGGCTGCCCTTGGAAACCGGGGCATGGTGGATACGGATAAGCTGATCTTAAATATGATGATACAGAAGCAATAATTGTCAAAAACGTCTGTTGTTTTTGTACAGCCGGCGTAAAAAAATATACCGGCATTGCCGGAAATGAAAGAAAGCATTCTGGTGATATGTCAAGAACTTTTTGAAGATGATTTTGATGTGTTTTTCAGAAAAAAGGGTAACTTTAATAGACCTTCGGTATGTATTTCAAAAAACCGAATGTCAGTTCGGTTCAATATTATAT
>DVFT01000221.1 GCA_018713105.1 Candidatus Limivivens merdigallinarum
ATATGCAACAACAAATCCTATGAATACAATGCATATTGCAAGAAGAGTATTTAGAATGACTAATCGTGGGAATGTTAAACACTTATATGTATATCAACAGATGCAATCAGGAAATCGAAATTTTGAAACAAAAGGGTATAAGATTTATTGATAGTAGTCTATAAGATAAATGCCCTGTGATATGCAGGATAGGCGAAGTAACGTAAAGAGCGCTAAATTGCGTCAACCCCCCCCCCGAGTTGGTCAAAGCCTTAAAAGGATTTTCAGAAGCGGGCAAATAAGAAACTGCGTAAAAATTGCGTACAGGCTTGGATGAGGCTCTAAAAACCCAGTAAATACGGGCATTCCAGAGAGATACTTCGCAAAGCAGATGGGAATGTAATTTCCTAAGTTAAGAGGTGGCGAAAGCCCTTGAAAACGCCCATTTTATGGGGGGTTCAAGGGCTTTTTGCAGTTTTAGGGGAAATTGAAACGTAAGGGGCGGCTCCCAATTGCGTTTCCGGGAATTTTGGCAAAAAGTCGGGGGTCGAAAAAAGAAACGAGATATGGTATACTTTCCTCATGGGCTTTTTGAAAGAATTGGAGGAAAACAAATGAAGGTTAAAAAGAGAAATGGTTCCATTGTTTCATTTGACAAGAAATATATCAGGCGTGCCATCAGCCTGGCGGCGGCAGCCGTAGGTGAGCAGGATGAGGAGATGGAAGAAAAGATCAGTGATGTGATCGAACAGAAGCTGAAAGAACGCCGGGAAGAGATCATCGGGATTGAGACGATCCAAGATATGGTGGAGGAGTGCCTGTTCGAACAGCAGCGTTTCCGTACGGCAAAGGCATATATCCTGTATCGGAAAGAGAAGGAGCAGCACAGGGAAGAAGGAAAGTACCGCCTTTTGAGCCGGGAATTCCTAAGCAGCTACAAGCACACGCCAAACCCCATGGAGCAGCTGGGCGCTTTCGTATATTCCCGTACTTATTCCAGGTATTTGCCCCAGTACGGGAGACGGGAATTCTGGTGGGAGACGGTTCGCAGAGCTGTGGAGTATAACTGTTCCCTGGCACCGACCTCCAGGGAGGAAGCGGAACAGCTCTACGACAATATCTACAATCTGCGTCAGTTCCTCTCAGGCAGGACGCTTTGGGTGGGCAATACCAAGGTGGCGGATGCCTACCCCATGGCAAACTACAACTGTGCCTTTGAGGTGATCGACAGCTACCATGCCTTCCACGATCTGTTCTATCTTTTGATGATCGGAAGCGGCGTAGGCGTGCGTGTCCTGAAAGAGGATGCGATGAAGCTGCCGAAGATCCGTACGGATATGAAGATCCTGCACAAGGCGTATTCGCCTAGAGAGGTACAGGATCGCTTGGAATATACGAATTTGGATTTTTCCAACGATACTGTCACCATGGCGATCGGGGATTCCAAGGAGGGTTGGGCGCAGGCGCTGGAGCACTACTTCCAGTTCCTGACCAACCGGGAGTACAGTAAGATCCGCACGGTCATCGTGGAATATGACAGCATCCGTCCCAGGGGAGAACGGCTTCATGTATTCGGGGGGACGGCAAGCGGATACGAATCCATGATGGCGATGCTGGACAAGATCCACAGGGTGATCACCACGGCAGGGATGCGGAGCGGAAAGAAATATATGAAGCTTGCCCCCATCGATCTTTTGGATATCGCTAATATCATCGGGGAAAATGTGGTGTCCGGCGGAGTGCGGAGAACCTCTGAGATATGCCTGATCGATCAGGACGACGAGGAGTGCATTCAGGCAAAGAGCAGCCTGTACCGCCAGGTGGACGGTCATTGGGAGATTGACAAGAGCATTGCGCACCGCCAGATGAGCAACAATTCCATCTACTACCGGAAGAAACCCACCAGGGAACAGCTTCACTGGCATTTGCAGCAGATGCGCTATTCCGGCGAACCAGGCTGGATCAACGAGGAAGCAGGGCTGAAACGGCGCAGCAATTTCAAGGGCTGCAATCCCTGCGGGGAGATCCTGCTGGACAGCCACGGCATGTGCAACCTCACGACGGTCAATGTGATGGCATTCGTAAAAGACGGGGTACTGGATACGGAGGGGCTGCTGAAAGCCCAGCGCCTGTCCGTGCGCGCCGGTTATCGGATGACCTGCAGGGAGCTGGAGATCCATGAGTGGGATTATGTGCAGCAGAGGGACCGTCTGCTGGGCTGCTCCCTGACCGGATGGCAGGATATGGTGAACGCCACTGGGATGAACCGGGAGGAGCAGAGCAGCCTTCTGGACAAGCTGCGTGAAACGGCGCATGAGGCTGCCGGAAAGATTGCCCGCCAGCTGGGACAGAAGGAGCCGCTGTTGGTGACCACCGTCAAGCCGGAGGGGACGCTTTCCCTTCTGCCTACGGTCTCCAGCGGCATCCATTATTCCCATTCCCAGTATTATGTGCGCAGAGTCAGGATCACTGCCACAGATCCCCTCTGCAAGGTCTGTGAGGAGCTGGGGTATCCGGTGTTCCCCGAGGTAGGGCAGGACGAGGAAACCTGCAGGACCAAGGTGGTGGAATTCCCGGTGAAGGCGCCGGAGGGGCGTGTGAAGGCAGACGTCTCCGCCATCGAGCAGCTGGAAAATTACAAGATGTTCATGACCCATTATGTGGATCACAACTGTTCCATCACCGTCCATGTCCGTGATGACGAGTGGGACGATGTGGAAGAGTGGGTATGGATCAACTGGGATGACATTGTGGCTCTTTCCTTTCTGAGCTATGACGACAGCTTCTATGAGCTTCTCCCCTATGAGGCGATTTCCGAGGAGGAATATCTGAAGAGAAAAGATGCCATGAAGCCCTTTAACCCGTCCCTCATCTCCAAATATGAGCAGGAGGAATCAGAGCTGGATATCGGTGTCAGCGACTGTGCCAACGGCGTCTGCCCGATCCGCTGATGTCTTGGCTTCTGCAGGCAATGAGTCAGACAGCCATGCCTGCATAGAATTAGTAAGATACCGCGAGGTCGGATACCAAGACTGAATAAAGCTCCCCGGAACTGCCGACAAGGCATTTTCCGGGGAGTCCTTTTGTAGCCATAAGTTAGCCTTGACAAAGAGTACGCTGCCGGATACAATGATACCAGAATTGAACGTACAGAGGTTCCGACCGGATTAATAGGGAAGAAAGTGAGAAGCTTTCACGGTCCCCGCCGCTGTGAAGGAAGAGCCGTATTTTTTGATGTCACTGGGAAACCGGGAAGACGAAATGCGGCGACGACGCCTGAGTCAGAAGACCTGCCCTGTACCGAGAGATGACACATGGTTACGGACGATGATCAGGTGTAGGAACCTCCGCCTCGAAGAGGTGTGTTTTTGCAATCTGCCGTAACGGGCAGTTTTTTTATGCACCTTGGCGTTAGATACAAAAGAAGGGGGGGCTCCGGACCATGAATATTCTACCATTTTACGAGAGGAGAAACGAAATGTCGGGAAAACAAAAACGTTTGATGGCAGCCTCTGTGGTTCTGATCCTGACCCTTGGGATCGGGCAGACCGCAGGCGCCATGCATATTATGGAAGGATACCTGTCCGGAGGCTTCTGCATTGCCTGGGGTGTGATCTGTCTGCCATTCCTCTATGCGGGTGTCCGCTCTATTCAGAAGTCGCTGAACCAGAACCGGAAGGTTCTGCCGCTGCTTGCCATGGCAGGTGCCTTCGTCTTTGTCATTTCCTCCCTGAAGCTCCCTTCCATCACAGGAAGTTGTTCCCACATGACGGGAACGGGGCTTGGAGCCCTTCTGTTCGGTCCATCCGCCGTCAGTATTTTAGGGCTGATCGTCTTGCTTTTTCAGGCGCTTCTGCTGGCACATGGGGGGATGACGACTCTGGGAGCCAATACGTTTTCCATGGCGATTGCAGGACCCTTCGTCTCCTTTGGCATTTACAAGCTCTGTGAGAGAGGCAAGGTTAACAGAAGGCTGTCCATCTTCCTGGCAGCCGCGCTGGGGGATCTATTTACCTATTGCGTGACCGCATTCCAGATGGCGATCGACCATCATGGGGTCAATACAGTGGGCGGCGCTTTCGCAAAATTTTTGGCAGTCTTTGCACCCACCCAGATTCCGCTGGCAGTCATTGAAGGAATCCTGACGGTGCTGATCATGGCAGCCCTGGAAACTTACGCAAGACCGGAGCTTCGGGCAGTCGGATATTTAAAGGAGGAACAGTGATATGAAGAAGGGAACGGTAATTGCGCTGATCGCTGCAGTGATCCTCATTGCCTTTGTTCCGTTGTTTTTGCTGAAGAATGCAGAGTTCGGCGGCTCAGATGACGCGGGAAGCGCCGTGGTGGAGGAAGTGGATTCCGGCTATCAGGCATGGGCGACCCCGCTGGTGGAAAAGATCATCGGCAGGGAACTGCCTGGAGAGGTGGAGAGCCTGCTTTTCTGTATCCAGACCGGAATCGGCGTGGGTATCGTGGCTTTCTTCATGGGTAGGTTTGTGGAACGGAAGAAGCAGGGAAAAGGGGACTAAGGAGAGGCAGCAGATGGTCATAATCGACAGGCTTTGCTACAATTCAAAACTGAGATATGTCAACGCAGGAGAAAAATTTGCGTTCTCGGTGCTCACACTCATTGCCTGTGTGATCAGCCGGTCGATACGGATCTCCTGCCTGGTTCTGATCATGACAGGGGTTCTCACCGTATGGAAGGGGGGGATCCCTGTTTCCCGTTATCTTCGGCTGCTGACGATTCCTCTGGTCTTCCTGATTTTAAGCACCCTTGCCATTGTGCTGAATCTTTCGGGGACGCCGATGGATCTCTTTGCGGTTCCCATCGGCAGCGTGTATCTTACGGGCAGCCGGGATTCCCTTGCCTATGCCCTGAAGCTGATCCTGACGGCGCTTGCCAGCGTCTCCTGCCTGTATTTCCTTTCCCTGAACACTCCTATGCCGGACATTCTCAATGTCCTGCGCCGCATCCATTGCCCCAGGCTGATCCTGGAGCTGATGCTTCTGATTTACCGCTTTATCTTTGTGCTGTTCGAGATTTCCTCTGCCATACGTACCGCCCAGAATTCCAGGCTGGGAAACCGGGACTACAGAACCTCGATGAAATCCTTCAGCGCCCTGGTTTCCGCCCTGTTTATCCGGGCAATGAAGAAATCCAATGCCTTGTACGATGCCATGGAGTCCCGCTGCTATGACGGAACCATCCATGTGCTGGATGAAACCTTTCCGCCCAGGAAAAGGGAGATTTGCTGGATCCTGTTTTTTGAAGCAGCACTGTATCTTTGTGTGGCGGCGGAAAAGATCGTTCTCTAAAGACTGGAGAACCGTGTTGAGAGGAGCCTTTATGGAAGATATTATTTTGAAAGCTGACGATCTGTATTTTTCCTATGAAGGGGAGAAGAGCCATTCCCTGAACGGCTTGTCCCTTGAGATTGGTCGGGGAAAGAAGATTGCCTTCATGGGAGCCAATGGTTCCGGGAAATCCACGTTCTTTCTGTGCTGCAACGGGATCCTGAAACCCTCCAAAGGAACGCTTTATCTGGACGGTAAGCCCTATGACTATTCCAGGAAGGGGCTTCTGAAGCTTCGCCAGCGGGTGGGGATCGTCTTTCAGGATCCGGATAATCAGCTGTTTTCTGCCAGTGTCTACCAGGAAATTTCCTTTGGAATCCTGAACTTAGGCGTTCCCGAGGAGGAAGCGAAACGGGAAGTGGAGGCGGTGATTGAAAAACTGGAGATCACCCCCTTCCGCCACAAACCCACCCATGCATTGAGCGGAGGGCAGAAAAAGCAGGTCTCCATTGCGGATATCCTAGTGATGCATCCGGATATCATCATCCTGGACGAGCCAGCCGCAGCGCTGGATCCGAAGCATACCACGTTGGTGAACCGGATCGTAAATCAGCTCACAGAAGAAGGGATCACGGTAATGATGTCCACCCATGACGTCAATTACGCACTGCAGTGGGCAGATCAGGTTTTTCTCTTCAAAGAGGGACGGGTACTGAAAAGCGGAGATCCCGTTCAGGTATTCTCGGACAAGCAGCTCCTCCTGGAGACCAACCTGGAGCAGCCAGCCGTCCTGGAGCTGTTCTACAGCCTTTGCCGAAAAGGCATTCTGGATTCCAGCCTCCCAATCCCCAGGAAGCTTTCGGAGCTGGAAGGCTATATCAGTGCGCTGAAGTGACAGGGATCGCCCGCTTTACAAAACAACAGAAAGTCGTATAATAGAGGATATAGACATGAACAAGAAAGGCGGGATTTACATGAGAGAAACGTTGGAGAATTTAAAGACCAGGAGAAGCTGCCGGAGTTACAAGCCGGAGCAGATCAAAGAAGGAGAGCTTCAGCAGATCCTGGAGGCAGGCACCTACGCACCCACGGGAATGGGAATGCAGTCTCCGGTCATGGTCGTGCTGCAGGATCCGGAGGAGATCCGTGAGTTGTCCAAGATGAACGCGGAAATCATGGGCGTAAGCTCCGATCCTTTCTACGGCGCTCCTACCGTGATCGTGGTTTTGGCGGACAAAAACCGCGGAACCTATGTGGAGGACGGCAGCCTGGTGATGGGGAATTTGATGAACGCAGCCCATGCCATGGGACTGGGTTCCTGCTGGATCCACCGGGCAAAGGAAGAGTTCGAAAGCCCGAAGGGCAAGGAGCTTCTGAAGAAATGGGGGCTGGGAGAGAACTATGCGGGCATCGGTCACTGTATCCTCGGCTATGAGGCAGAGCCGCCCAAAGAGGCGAAACCCAGGAAAGAAGGGTATATTATCAGGAGATGACCATGAAGTGGTATCATGGAAGCCCGGTGGGAGGGCTTACGGAATTGAAGCCATTTTTGTCAGAACATGGGAAACCCTACCTCTACTTTGCACAGGATCCGTTGGTTGCTTTGCTCTATGCAGTGAAGCCGGTGCCGAAGCCCCTTAGCTTTTATCCTTATGGCTTTGCCGGTGATGGCAAGGTGGTTTATTCAGAGTATTTTGAGAATGCCTTTTGGAAGCTTTACAGCGGGCAGAAAGGGTACCTCTATACATGCAGTGACTTTGTCGGATCAGAGAATCCTACGAAGATCCCGGGAGTTTGTACGAGCACAGCGCCGGTGATGGCGGAAAAATGTACAGAAATTCCAGATTTGTATCAATATTACAAAGAACAGGAAAAAAGGGGCTTGTTCTATCTCCGTCCCTATGATACAATTCCTGAGAAAGAACGTAATTATGTGCTTGAAGGTTGGAAGAAGGATATTCAGGACTATCACCTGAAAAAAACCCCAAATCATGCTTCCAGCATATTTATCAAAACATATTTCCCGGCAGCATGGGAAATGGCAGATTGAAAAAATAGCGGCACTCCGCAGGCAGAGAAACCTGTGGGGTGCTTTCTGTCTCTAAAACTTTATGGGTAGGATTTCATGCAGAAAAGGAAGGAGGAGTATCACATGGAACAGACAAGACCGTCCCGCCCGGTTCCCGGAATCAGCAGGGCGGAGGAGGAAAAGCAGCTGGAGGAAGTCATTGCGGTTGCCCAAGAAAACCTGAAAAGAACCGAAGGTCACGTAAAGGATCTCACCGAAGAACTCCACGATCTGATCGAAACCTATGGTCCCAAGGACAAGGAGGCGCTGTCGCTTCTGCACAACACCCAGGCACAGCTTAGAGAGAATCAGAGGGATCTGCTTCGCAGCAGGAAGGCGAGGCAGAAGCCGTATTTCGGGCGGATTGACTTCCGGGATCTCAGGATGCCGTGGGACGAGTCCTACTATGTGGGAAGGGTAGGGATCGTGAAGGATGGCGTAGAGCCCATGGTAATCGACTGGCGGGCTCCGGTGGCATCGGTCTATTATGAGAATTCCATTGGGCGCTGCCGCTATGTGGTGAAAAATGAGGGGAGCTATGAGATTGACCTGAAGCGGAAACGTACCTATGAGATTGAGAATGACCGGCTGAAGGATTTCTTTGATTCCGATGTGGTGGCAAACGATGAACTTCTGACCAAATACCTTGCCAAAAACAAGAAGGCAGTGCTGGGAGAGATCATTGCCACCATACAGAAGGAACAGAATGCGATTATTCGAAAATCTCCCAAAACCAACCTTATCGTCCAGGGGGTGGCGGGCTCAGGAAAGACTACGGTTGCCATGCATCGGATTTCCTACATTCTGTACAATTATGAAGAAGAATTCCGGCCGGAAGATTTCTACATCATCGGCAGCAACCGAATCCTGCTGAACTATATCACCAGTGTGCTGCCGGATTTGGACGTATACGGGGTATCCCAGATGACCATGGAACAGCTTTTTACACGGCTGCTCTATGAGGACTGGGATGACAGGCGTTTTCGCATCCGTCCGGCAGATCATGGAGACAAGGCGAGTTTTCAGAAGGGAACCTATGCCTGGTTCCAGGATCTGGAAGCCTTTTGCCGGGAATACGAGGAGAAGGAGGTTCCCCTGGGAGAAGTCCGCATGGAAAAAAACGGGATGGTTCTGGTATCGGAGCAAACCATTCGGGATTATCTGGGAGAGCATTCCACCATGTCTATGCAGAGCAAAATCAACGGGCTGAACGATCTACTTCTTGCCCGGTTGGAAAATGAATATTCCGGGAAATACGTTTCCTATACCGAAGAGGAAAAGAGGGAATTGAGGAAAACCTACCGATGGCATTTCGGGAAAAATGTATGGAAGGGCTCCATCTACGAGCTGTACTGGGAATTCCTGGAAAAACAGGAAGCAGAGGGCAAGAAAGTCTCCGCCCATCAGGAGGAACTGGACATTTACGACTTGGCAGCGCTGGCTTACCTCTACAAACGGATCAAGGAGACCGATGGAATTCGGGAGGCAAGCCATGTGATCATCGACGAAGCACAGGATTTCGGTATGATGGCATATGGAGCCCTCGCCTACTGCCTGCGGGGCTGTACCTACACGATCATGGGGGACGTCTCCCAGAATATCCATTTCGGCTACGGGCTGAACGACTGGGAAGAGCTGAAAAGCCTGATCCTGACCGGTCCATACGACAGCTTTTCCCTGCTGAAAAAGAGCTACCGCAATACCGTGGAGATCTCGGATTTTGCCATGGGCATTCTGCGCCATGGCAGCTTTTCCGTCTATCCGGTGGATCCCATAAACCGCCATGGAAGCCAGGTTTGCATCCTGCCCTGTGAAGATGAGGATGCCATGCTGCGGGAAACGGAACATACCATCCGGGGATGGAAGGAAAAAGGCTGGGATACCATTGCGGTGATCTGCCGGGACGAGGGGGAAGCTGATTGGGTGAAACAAAAACTTGGCACACGTCTCCCGATTGCGGACAGCAGCCTGGAAACAGCGGAATTTGGGAGCGGGATTATGGTATTGCCGGTGGATTATACCAAGGGCTTGGAGTTTGACGCTGTTTTGCTGTACCATCCGTCGGAAACTCATTATCCCACGGAGGATGCCTATGTAAAGCTTCTGTATGTGGCAGCCACCCGGGCGCTCCATGAGCTGACGGTCGTGCACCAGAAAGACCTGACCAACCTGATCGCGCAGGCAGTTCCGGAAAAGAAGAGAATGAAGAGTTTGGAGCAGATAGAGACAGAGCCGGAACCGGAAACGGAAATGGAGCAGAGAGATTGGCAGCGCGAGGCAGTCCTTCAGGGCAAGATGGAGCAGGCGATGCGAGGATATATCGGACCGAAGCCGATCGTTGCAAAACCAATTCAAGAGGAAAATCCGGAAGATACCGACGGGAAAAATAATCCGGTCCATATGACCGGGAAAAAACCTTCGATAAATGTTATTGGGAAGAAAGGCACGCTTCACACTGCAGCAAGAAGGATTGTGCTAACGGACGTTCAGCAGGAAGACATTCCGCTTAATGTTTCCGTTCATCGCTTTGGAGATGTGCCAGGAACCGATCTTTTGAAACCGAAAGGACACAGCCGGATCGACTGTTCCGTTCGTATTGTGAAAAAGACCAAAAGATATCTGGATCTTCTCAGCAGCTATGGAGTATTGAGGCTTTCGCCTGTTGAAGACGGCGTCGTCCGCGTACAATTCCTGCGGGGACAGACGGCAAATTTTGAAGGAGGATATTGGGACTTTGCTTCCGGAAAAGAGGTTGCCTGGACAGCCAGGGCGGGAAAGAATCTGGTAGAGATGACGGTGGGGGATCTCACTGTGCAGATTCCCAAAAAGACGGGAGAACTCCGGTTCTTCGACCAGACAGGGCATCTCCTCACAGCGGAAAAGGCAAGCCTGCCAAGACAGCTGGAGGAGGGAGAGAGGTGTCAGTCCTGGGTTTATTTCGATTGGCAGAAAAAGGAAAAGCTTCAGGCGAAAGGAATCCTGCCGGAGGATTTGCAGTCCATGAACCAGAAGGCAAGATATATCAGTTTTGGCGGAAAGAAACTTCGGATGCCCCTTGTGGTATCTGAACATGGATATGGAATCGCAGCGGCGGCAAAAGGGGACGTCATCTGCTGTGATATCCAAAACTACGGGCCTTATCTGTACACACAGGGTGAGCGGCAAATTGACTATTACTTTATTTATAAGAAGAATTACCCTTCCATTCTGGAATGGTATCAGGCTCACCGGCTCAAATAGGCAGCTCCTTGTGGAGCTGCTTTTTAAATTCCGAGGGACTCTTTCCCATCCACCGGCGAAAGGTCTCCGCATAGTAGCTGGCGTTTCCGAATCCTACAGAGAGCGCAATTTCCAGGATCGACAAATCCGTTTCCTTTAGCAGGGAGAGGCTCTTGTTCAGACGGTATTGGTTTAAATATGCCACAGGCGACAGGGAAAAGTAGCTGGCAAACAGCCGGCAGCACTTGCTCTGCCCCACAGCCCCGGAGGCGGCGATGTCCGAAAGGGTGATCTTCTTGGGATAGGATTGCTGGATAAATCCTACCATGTTTTTCAAAATAGTCAGGTCTCGGGTCTGCCGCATGCCATTGGAGGTGGATTTCGGCAAATTTTCATAGAGAAGCGCCCAGATGGCGGAAAATTCGGAGAGGATCCACAGTGGGGCGGCTTTTCGGCTGCAATGTTCATACAGAGCCAGGATGCGCTCATAGATCTGATGCTGCCATTCAATCCCGGCACGCAGCAATGCAAAGGCAAAACCTTGCTGGGAAATCACAGGCTGCAGATAATCCCGCTCAAAAGAATGGATGGGGCAAAGCAGCATAGGATGCAGAAGGACACAGATAAAATCACATTCCGACTGCGTATCTGAAAAGCCAAAGTGCATCTGACCGGAATTTATTACAATGCCCTCTCCTTTTTTGAGCAGGAGGATCTCTACATTTACATGATACTTCATCTCTCCATCTAGGACTGCAATCAGCTCAATGTCATCATGCCAGTGGTTGGGGGCAGTATAATTAGGGTAGAGGGACAAAAGCCCCCTGCGGATAAACATGGGATAGTCCGAATGATTGTAATGGATTTTTTCGGAAGCATTACTGTTCAGCTCTACAGATATCATCATAGGAAACCTCTCAGAAAGGAATGGTTGCAGTCACATTATAATAAGAAAGGATAGAGGAATCAAGGGATAGTTTCAGATGTGTTCATTTTTGGACAAAAGCCCAAATTTGTCTAAAAAGGTAACATTTTCCGACAAAATGTCCCATTTTGTAACAAGAAAAAAGATTTGTCCAGTGACTTTTGCTGGATTTGTGACTATCATAAGCGTGAAATCTGAAAAAGGGAAACCATTTTCAACAGAAGATTGAGACAAGAGAAAGGAAGAAGTTATATGGGAACCTTAACGGAAAAAGCGAAACTGATGGCGATGTCTGCCTCCCTGACAAAAGCTTGGCAGTATCTTGGCAAGAATCCGGAAGAAAATATTCCGAAGCTCATGGAATTGGTGGATAAGGTGGCTCCGGACGGCTGGTATGAGGCTCAGAGAAGCGCTTTTCGGAACGCCATTGCGGAAAAGAGCAACTGGTACGAGCTGATCATGAAAGTATGGGAGTTGGATCCCGGTGTCAGGGATGCATTTTTCAAAAACTTTATTGTGAATGCCAGCCTGGTGGGCAGCGCAAAGCAGGATGAAATTTCCCAAAAAGAAAACTGCAATATCCCGTGGGCGATCCTTCTGGATCCTACTTCCGCCTGCAACATGCACTGCACAGGGTGCTGGGCTGCCGAGTATGGAAACCGCCTGAATTTGACCTTGGACGAGTTGGATTCCATTGTCACTCAGGGAAAGAAACTGGGTACTTATATGTATATTTTCACCGGCGGAGAACCGCTTGTGAGAAAAAAAGATGTGCTTGCACTGTGTGAAAAGCATCCGGATTGTGAATTCTTGAGTTTTACAAACGGGACTTTGATCGATGAAGAGTTCTGCCAGGAAATGCTGCGGGTGAAGAACTTTGTTCCTGCCATCAGCCTGGAGGGCTTCGAAGAGGCGAATGACGGCAGGAGAGGAGCTGGCGTTTACGACAAAGTCATGCGCGCTATGAAGCTTTTGAAGGATCATAAGCTTCCGTTCGGTATTTCCGTCTGCTATACCAGCCAGAATTGCCACGATATCAGCAGCGAGAAATTCTTTGATATGATCATAGAGGCAGGCGCCTTGTTTGTCTGGTTCTTCCATTATATGCCGGTGGGAAGCGGGGCAGCTCCCCAACTGCTTCCGACCCCGGAGCAGAGGACGGAGATCTATCACCGGATCCGGGAATACAGGAAGACAAAACCGATCTTTTCCATGGACTTCCAGAACGATGCCGAGTATGTGGGAGGATGCATTGCAGGAGGCAGGAGGTATCTGCACATCAATGCCAAAGGAGACGTGGAACCCTGTGTATTTATCCATTACTCCAACACGAATATCCGGGAGTGCACGCTGCTTGAAGCGCTGAAAAGCCCGATTTTCATGGCATATCACAATGGGCAGCCGTTCAACAAAAACATGCTTCGTCCGTGCCCAATGCTGGAAAATCCCGAGAAACTCCGCGCAATGGTGAAGGAGACCAACGCAAACTCTACGGATTACGAATCGCCGGAAGAGGTAGACGTACTTTGTGACAGATGCACACCTTATGCACAGAATTGGGCAAGCCCAGCAGAAGAGCTCTGGAAGCAGAGCGGAAAAGAGGGCAGCGATGCTGAAGGACATCACCAGGATCTTAATTGAAAATATGTTGGATCAGCTCTGGAAGCAGGCTCAGGATTCCCCTGAGCGTGCTGCCAGAAATTTGATCGATCTGGGGCTGCAGTTTTCCAAAGGAACATTCCAAAAAAAATTCCTGTCCTACGCCCAGGAATTGCTCCAACACCAGGACAGCGCCTACTATTCCCTGGTCGTGGATCTGTTCCACCATGTAGAAAGAAATCGTTTGTCACGTTCAGTATGAACCTTGGCTATAACGGCTGCAGCAAAGGAATGAAGATGATCCGTGCTGCGGAGAAAGAAAAAGGGTTTTCGATCCCTTGGTCGCTGAGAGTGATGCTGGATGAGAACAGGCTGCGGGAAGACCCACAGAGCTATCTTTCAATTGTGTCCCAGGGGAAAAAGATGGGGATTTATGTATATGTCCTGTTTCTGGAGGAAGGAAGTGAGGAGAAGATCCTCCCGATTCTGGAGCAATGCCCGGACTGTGCGTTCCTGGTGTTTTTGGAGGGGACGGGGCTTTCAGAGGATTTTCTGACCGGAGTACGGAATTGCGGAAATACAATGATTTCTGTCTATGCAGATACGGATATGAAGGAAAAATGCAGAAAGCTTCGAAAGCAGAGCCTGCTATATGGCATTTACCGAAAATACGGAGATCAGGACAAAGAGGATATCCTTGAGAAGACCTGGCTGGAATGTCAGAGGGAGCTGGAACCTCATTTTATTTTCCTGTGTGCAGAATCAGGCTGTGGAATGGAGACGAGAACAGAAGTCTATGAGAAGGTCCTTGCCATACGCAGGGAACAGAAATATCCGTCGCTCTGTATTGATGCAGGACTGGATCTGCGGGAAATCGACAAAATAGTATCCGGAAATGTCTGTGAATTGACATTTGACCGGGACGGGACAAGTTTGGTCAGCGTGAATGGATTGGAGGAAACCGGGCAGAATATTTTTGAGAGCAGCCTGGAGGAGATTTTGAGATCCCACGGCAGCAGGCAGCCTGTAGCTGCAAACTAGTGATCACGACATCAAGTCGCTTGTGTCAGTCAAAAAGAGTATAAAAAACCTCCGTAGCGTGGGGGTTTTTTTGATACCCTTTGTCCGCTGCGGCAAAGGAAAGACGGAAAAGGTCTGCTTCAAGATGAATGCCCTGACCGATAAAGCTGATAAGCACGCTCAGACAAAAGCAGGATAGCTGATTTCAAAAAATCAGAAAATTCCTGTGCAGGCATACAATCCTTGCGATTGATCCATTTTTTTATGGAACAGACAAAGGCGTCTGTATAGAATTCCACATATCGGTCTATATGAGGCTCTTGTTTGTAGATATCTTCCAGATGTTCGTAAAAGACGGAATAAATAATCGAAGAAAAATAATCGGAAAAGGAATTCTGCCCCTCCGTCTGGAATGTCTTCTTATAAAATTCCCGATTTTCATAGAGGTATTTGCAAAACTCTTCAATCAATTCCCAAGAATCATGAAAATCTTTTTTAAGGATATTTTCCAAAAATTCAGTGTCATAAATCCAGTTGACCAGTTCGTACTTATCTTTAAAATGATAATAGAAACTTTTCCGGTTCAAGCCACATTCGTTACAGATACTTCCCACACTGATTTTTTCAAAGGGCTGTTCCGATAACAGATGCTTCAAAGCTTCAGCCAAAGCTCGTTTTGTGATATTGGAATCTGCCAAAACTATCCCTCCTAACATTTCATCTAACAATGTACACGGTTTCGGTTTTATTGTCAATAGCTGTCTTTTTATGGTAAAATGAGTCATATCGTGTGCAAACCGCGCATATAATGTAGAAAACACTGTTGGATGTAAGAAAGCAGACAGCAGCAAAAGAGGAGGGGTTATGTTCGAATTTTTTAAGCTGATTACCTTGCGTGCCGTCTATGAATGTCAGGAAGGGGGAGAGCTTCCGCCCTATCTGGGATCCACCATACGCGGCATCCTGGGGCATTGTATCCGGGAGTTCTGCTGTGAATTCCCGAAGCTGAAATGCTTTTGCTGTGACCGGAGAAAAGACTGCCTCTACGCCAGCTGCTTCAGCAATACCGGCGGAGAAGCGGGAGCGGTCAACCCGTACACGCTGTACGTCCATGGGGAAGGCAGAAGAAGCTGGAGAAAGGGGGATGTCTGCGTCTTTGACCTCACGCTGTTTGGCAGGGGAGCGGAACAGGCGGGGATTTATCTGGATGCTCTGCTGGCAGCCGAGAGAAAAGGCTGGGGAGCTGCACGCCTTTCCTTCCGGCTGGTCCAGGTGACGGAAGCCGATTCCGCCCGTCTGATCTACGCCGGCGGCAGGATCTGGAGCCGGAATCTGATCCCGCAGCCGCTCAAGATCCAGGAAAGAACCGTGTCCTCAGCAAATTTCTTTTTTGACACACCGCTCCGCATCGTATCCGGCGGCAAGCTGTTTGAGAGCCTGCCTTTTGAGAAGCTGATCCGCTTCCTGATCCGCAGGATCTCCCTCCTCGTAACGGCATACACCGACGTGCAGGTCACCTGGGACGAGGAAGCTATGCTGGAACTGGCAGGACGGGTAAAGATTGTGGAGGAAGCCTGGCGTGAGATCCCCTTTGTACGGTACTCCATGAACCAAAAAGATAGAAAGCTTGCCCTCCCCGGCAAAACAGGCTGGGTGCTGTACGAAGGGGAGCTGTCCAGCTTCGTACCGGTCCTGGAGGTGGGAAAATACCTCCGGGTGGGGAAAGGGGCGACCATTGGATTTGGGCATTATGAAGTGAATTATGATCGGTGAAGGAGGAAAACCATTTATGAAACTAGCCGTTATTTTCCCAGGAATTGGATATCATGTAGATAAGCCGCTTCTCTACTACAGCAGAAAACTGGCGCTTCAATATGGCTACCAGGTGATCAATGTGCCTTACGGGAATTTTCCAGCAGACGTCAAGGGGTCCGAGGAGAAAATGCGTGAGGCATTTCAGAGCGCCCTTTCCCAAACAGAAGAGATCTTAAAAGACGTTTCTTTTGAAAACTATGAGGAGATCATCTTTATCTCCAAAAGCGTCGGGACAGCAGTCGCCTCGGCATATGGGCAGCGGCATCAGCTGCATACCAGGAATCTGTACTATACGCCGGTTGAGGCGTCGTTCCGGTGGATGGAGGAACCGGGGATCGTCTTTCACGGAACCAGGGATTCCTGGGCGGATACGGAACGGATCCAAGAGGAGTGCGAAAGGCGCGGCTTCCCTCTGTATCTTACAGAAGGGGCGAATCATTCTCTAGAAACGGGAGATACTGGGAGGGATCTGGAGAACCTGATCGGCATCATGAAACGTGCGGAAGAGTACTTAAAATG
>DVFT01000222.1 GCA_018713105.1 Candidatus Limivivens merdigallinarum
AGATAATTTTGATTTCTATATAATGGGGATAAAGACGTATCGGGACAATTGAGAGGAGGAAAAAAATATGTTTGAACCGGATTACAGAAACATTTTGGACAGCGCCTTCAACAAGGAAGCCAGACGCCTTCCTTTGTACGAGCACAATGTATCCTTTGAGAAAATCGGGGAGATCAAAGGCGTGGATATGATGTCACTCTATCAGGGGGACGAAAGAGACATCCATGAGTTTTTCCGCGTCTATTGCAATTTTTTCAAAGAGTATGGATATGATGTCGTTACCTTCGAGGAGTGCATCGGCACGGTGATGCCCGGAAGCGGAGCTTTGGGAGACAGCCGGGTTGTGCCGGTGATTCAGGATGAGGACGATTTCAACCAGTATCCCTGGAATGAGATACCGGATTACTATTTTGAGAGAAATGCGAAATATTTCCGGGCGCTCAGAGATGAGATGCCGGCGGGAATGAGGGCGATCGGCGGCGTAGGCAACGGAATTTTCGAGTGTGTCCAGGAAGTGACAGGGTTCCAGGGCTTATGCTATATCTCTGCGGACGACGAGGAGCTGTATCAGAATCTGTTTAAAAAGGTCGGTGAGACCAACCTGAAGATCTGGGAAAGATTCATGAGAGAATTTGGGGATATTTACTGTGTGCTGAGATTCGGGGATGATTTGGGGTACAAGAGCAGCACGATGCTTTCTCCGACTGACGTCAAGGAACTGGTTCTTCCTAAGTATAAACCGATCGTGGATCTGGTACACAGCTATCGGAAGCCGTTCCTGCTCCATTCCTGCGGGAAAATCTTCGATGTGATGGAAGACCTGATCGAAAAAGTCGGCATCGACGCCAAACATTCCAACGAAGACCAGATCGCGCCTTTCCCTGTATGGGTGGAAAAATACGGCGACCGGATCGGCAATTTCGGAGGAGTGGATGTGGACATGGTCTGCCATGCCACAAAACAGGAGCTGAAGGAATACATCCTGGATGTGATCAAAAAATCAGAGCATCACGGTGGATTTGCCTTTGGAACAGGCAATTCCATTCCTAACTATGTACCTACGGAAGGGTATCTGAATATGATCGAGATTGTCCGTGAATATCGGGGAGACTTTCGCTGAAAATTGTGATACAATGAAACTGTTCAGGGTCAGCCCGAAAGTGTTCGGGATTGGCTCGGAACAGCTTTGATAAAAGAAAGGTCACAAAAAGAATACATAGAAGACCAGAGGAGGAACAAAAAACTATGAAACGTTCAGAAATCAATCAGGCGATCAGACAGATGGAGGCTCTGATCAAGGAGCATGGCTTTGAAATTCCGCCGTTCTGCAGCTGGACACCGGAAGAGTGGAAGGAAAAAGGGGCAGAATATCAGGAGATCCGCGACAATATGCTGGGATGGGATATCACGGACTATGGTTTGGGAGATTTTGACAAGGTGGGCTTTGCCCTCATTACCATCCGAAATGGAAACCTGAAGAATCCTAAATACACCAAAACTTACGCAGAAAAGCTTTTGATGATCAAGGAAGGACAGCATTCCCCCATGCATTTCCACTGGAACAAAATGGAGGATATCATCAACCGGGGCGGAGGAACGGTCCTGATCAAAGTATATAACTCCACGGAAAATGAAGAGCTGGCAGATACCGATGTAACGGTACACTGTGATGGAAGGGAATTCACGGTTCCGGCTGGAACTCAGATTGAGCTGCATCCGGGAGAGAGCATCACAATCTATCCGTACATGTATCATGACTTTGATGTGAAGCCGGGCACTGGGGATGTTCTGTTGGGAGAGGTGTCCATGTGCAACGATGATGAGAACGACAACCGTTTCTATGAAAACGTAGGACGTTTCCCGGCGATCGAAGAGGATGAGCCGCCCTACCGTCTGCTGTGCAACGAGTATCCAAAGGCGTAAAGAGGGGGCAATATGGAGAAGACGATTCGAAATGGGCAGTTTGCCGCAAGGATTTCCACCCATGGCGCGGAACTTCATTCCATTCAGGACGCAAAGGGCAAGGAATATCTCTGGCAGGGGGATGAGACTACCTGGACCGACCATGCGCCGGTACTCTTCCCTTATATAGGAAGGTTTACGGATGGACGCTACTCCTATCAGGGAGCGGATTATTCCATGCAGATCCATGGGCTTGCCATGTATTCTGAGTTTACCGTTACGGAGGAAAGTGATTCCAGGATTACGTTCGCCTTGGCAGATAACGAAGAAACGAGAAAGCAGTATCCGTTTTCTTTCTGTTTTGAGGTGACCTATGAATGGATTGGAAACCGCCTGGAGGTTCTGTACCGGGTGAAAAATACCGGGACGGATCCGATGTATTTTGCGGTGGGAGGGCATCCTGGTTTTTGTGTTCCCTTTGAAGAGGGAGAGTGTTTTGAGGATTACCAGATTGAATTTTCTGACAGCCGAAAGGACGCAGACAGTGGAAAGCAGTGCGGACAAAAGCCCAAGAAAGTGGAATTTTCCGAAGACTGCTACGTGCTTCCGGTACAGCCCAAAGAGCCGGAACGTATTGAAAATCCGCTGCCCCTTAAGCATACGCTCTTTGACCATGATGCCATCGTCATGGAGGATGCGGGAGATACGGTAACGCTGAAATCAAGAAAGAGCGGAAAGTCCATCACCGTACACTTTCCAAAGATGGATTACTTAGGAATCTGGCACTGGCCCAAAGCAGAGGTTCCCTATGTCTGCCTGGAACCCTGGTCCTCCCTGCCATCGAGAAAGGGCATTGTAGAGGATTTGGAGAAAAAAGAAGACATGCTTAAGGTGTCGGCAGGCGAGGTCTATGAAAATCTCTGGACCATTGAGCTGGAAGTATGAAGGGAAGCTTGCCAGTAAAAAAGATGCTTTACAAATAGATATCACGATCAAAAAACATTTCTGTATTTATTATCCTATCAAAAAAACGAGTCCGGTGGAAGCTTAAGGTTTTTCTAAAAAGTCTGGTATTCCACCGGACTATCTGTTTTTAGGGGGGGGCTGTGGCAAACATTGGCATCGATAGCCTCCAGTTTTATTTTTATCTCTCAAAAAAATTTCTGCCCCGGCACGAAAAGAAAAAAGTGACTACTTTCCCCAAAGAAAAGTAACCTTCCCCTATGATAAACTGTCTGTAGGATCTGAAAGAGAGGCAGAAGTGTATGTATGGAAAGATCTTGGAAAAAAGATTGATCATAGAACAGGATGTGTCAGGGATGTGCCACGCCTCCACGGTGCTGAAAATGCCCGATGGGGAGATCCTGGCAGCCTGGTTTGGAGGAAGCAGGGAAGGAGCCGGGGATACCGGGATCTACCTGAGCCGCAGAAAAGAGGGGGAGCGTTTTTCGGCTCCTGAGCGGATGGCGGCAAGCGGGGAGGCTCACTGGAATCCTGTGTTGTTCAGCCCGGATGGGAACACGGTTCTCCTGTATTATAAAGTAGGTATGGAGATTGCTCAGTGGAGAACCTACGTCCGTATTTCAGAAGACGGGGGAAAGACGTTCGGAGAGGAACGGGAGTTGGTTTTCGGAGACCGGGGTGGCAGGGGACCCGTGAAAAATAAACCATTGAGACTGAGAAACGGCAGGGTTCTGGCACCGGCTTCCCTGGAACAAGGGGAATGGGTGGCTTTTGTGGACCTGTCGGATGACGGAGGGCGTACCTTTCAGAGAAGCAGCCTGGTCAGGATTCCGGATCTTGACGGGGCAAACCAAAGGGGAATCAAGAGCAGCATTCCGGTAAGCCCCCAGTCATTCCAGAACAGAGGTGTGATCCAGCCCGCCTTGTGGGCGGAGGATGACAGAAATATTCATATGCTGCTTCGGAGCAGCGAAGGAAGAATTTACCGAAGTGATTCCAGAGACGGAGGAAGGAGCTGGACAGATGCAGCGCCTACCAGTCTTTTGAACAACAACAGCGGGATCGATGCGGTGAAGCTGGCAGATGGACGGATCGTACTGGCATACAATCCGGTGGGGACAAACTGGGGAGAGCGTTCTCCGCTTTCTCTGGCTGTGTCAGAGGATGGAGGAAGGGCTTTTCGGCATCTGTGCCATCTGGAGGAAGGACCGGGAGAGTATTCTTATCCGGCAATGATCTCGGAAGGGACAACCATCCTCCTGACCTACACTTATCAACGGAAAAATATTGCATTCTGTCGTATCAGACTATGACGAGGAGGAAAGAAAACGTATGAGCGCAGCAAAGAAAGTTCTGGTGACAGCAACCAACTACAGCAAGATCTGCCAGAGAGGCAAAGCCATGCTGGAAGAGAAGGGATTTGAAATTCTGGAGAATCCCCATGGAAGACCGATGACCTTTGAGGAACTCAAGGAGGTAGTAGGAGACGTCTACGGAGTGGTGGCAGGAGTGGATACCTGGAATGAGGAGGTATTTGCGCTGGCTCCCAACCTGAAGGTGATCTCCAGATTCGGTGTGGGAGTAGACAATATTGACGTGGAGAAGGCAAAGGAGCGGGGGATCACGGTGACCAACTGCAGAGGCGCCAACAGCAATTCCGTTTCCGAACATGCCATGGCGCTTCTCTTGAGCTCTGTCCGGATGATCCCCAGGCTGATGAACAGCACCAGGGAAGGACAGTGGGAGCGCGCAGTATACCATGAGTTCACAGAGCTCACCATAGGTCTTCTGGGATTCGGGGCGATTGCCAGGATGCTGGCGGAGAAACTGCTGCCCTTCGGTTCAAAGATCATCGCCTATGACCTCTATCCCAATGAGGCGGAAGCAAAACGGCTGGGAGTAACCATGGTGTCGGAGCAGGAACTCTTTGAGCAGAGCGATGTGATCTCCATCCATGTGCCGAGCCTTCCGTCCACCTACCATATGATCAATGAGGAGACGATCCGCACCATGAAGGATGGTGTCCATATCATCAATACTGCCCGCGGACCGATCATCGATGAAAAAGCGCTCTATGAAGGGCTGAAATCCGGCAAGATCCAGGGGGCTGCCATCGATGTGTATGAGCAGGAACCGGTGGATCCGAAGAATCCGCTGTTTACCCTGCCTAATTTTATCGGAACGCCGCACACTGCCGCGGAGTCCTATGAGAATTATGACCGCTGCGGAAGGATCACCGCCCAGGCGATCATCGACGTTTCCGAGGGACGTAAGCCGGAGAATCTTTTGACCAAGTAATTTAAATGAAAAAATAAAGGAGGAGACTGTTATGCAACACACATTTCCAAACGGCGTGTACCCCGTAATGCTGACCCCGTTTACGGAGGACAACAAGGTAGACTATGAGGCTTTGGGCAAACTGGTAGACTGGTACATTGAGAAAGGCGTGGCAGGGCTGTTTGCGGACTGCCAGTCCAGCGAGATGTTTTTCCTGTCCCTGGAGGAGCGCGTGGAGATCGGGCGTTTCGTGAAAGAACGGGCAGCAGGACGTGTCCCAGTGGTGACCTCCGGCCATATTTCCGATTCCCTGGAAGATCAGGCGAAGGAGCTGACTGCCATCGCAAAGACAGGGGCTGATGCGGTGATCCTTCTGACCAACCGCCTGGCAAAGGAAGAAGAAAGCGACGAGGTATGGCTGGAAAATCTGAAAAAGCTCCTGGAGATGATTCCGAAGGATGTACCCTTGGGCTTTTATGAATGCCCCTATCCCTACAAGAGAATTATCAGCCCGGAACTTCTGAAATGGTGCGCGGACAGCGGCAGGTTTTACTTTATCAAGGATACCAGCTGTGACATCGAAAACATGAAGGCAAAGCTTGACGCCATCAAGGGGACCAACCTGAAGCTGTTCAATGCCAACACTTCCACCCTTTTGGAATCTCTGGAGCTTGGAGGCAGCGGATACAGCGGAGTGATGGCGAACTTCCATCCGGAACTTTATGTGAAGCTGTGCGAGAGCTTCTGGCAGGGAGACGGTCAGAGCAGGAAGATTGCAGATTTCCTCACCGTGGCGTCTCTGATCGAGAGACAGGTATATCCGGTAAATGCGAAATATTATCAGAAATCCATCGGTAATTTCAATTCCATCATGACCAGGACCCGTGATCCCAAGGAGTTGAACGCGACCGGAATTTTGGAAATTCAGCAGCTGGTGCGCTTCACGGAGGCATTTGAGGCGACGCTGTAATCCTGATAGGTACGTATCATTGACCGGAGCGATAAGCGATGATATAAACAGACAGGAGGGGGACTATGATCATCGACAAAACGGAAAATGCCTGGAGATATCAGGCGCTGCTGCCGCAGATGGCGGAGATCCTGGAGTTCGCCAAGGACGCGGCAAAACGGGAGGCGGGGACGTACCCGTTTCCCTGGGGAAGGATCATGATCCAGGAAGGGAATACCCGGCATCTGTGCGAGGCAGACTTTGAGGCTCATGACAAATATCTGGATATTCAGTGGATGCTTTCTGGAAGTGAGCTGGTAGAGTGGGCAAACGTAGGGGAGCTGACGGAGACAATCCCCTACGACAGCCAGGGAGATATCCGGTTCCTGAAAGGAAAAGGAAGTGTCCTTGAGGTACCTGCAGGCGTTTTCTATCTGGTATACCCGGAGGACGCCCACAAGCCGTGCTGCCACAGGATCCGCCAAGGCAGCTACAAAAAAATGGTGGTAAAGATCCGGGTTGCGTAAGGAGGGCAGCATATGGACAGATTTTTTAACCAGGACAGCCCTCTCTACCGGTTCCTGAACCGTCTGGGAGATCTGATCCTGCTGAATCTTTTGTTTATCGTGACCAGTATTCCCCTGGTCACGATAGGGGCTTCGCTGTCAGCGCTGTACACCGTGACCTTAAAGGGAGTGCGCAAGGAGGATTCCTATATTGTACGGAGCTATTTCGCGGCGTTTAAAGAAAATTTCAAAAAGGCAACCTGCCTTTGGCTGTTGCTGGCGGCAGTATGGCTGGTGCTGGGAATCGACGTGTTCGTGATCGCGAAGAGAAACGGCCCGCTGGTATTTATGGGCGGAGTCTTCGGGGTGATCTGGCTTTTGATTACCATCTATGCCTTCGCGCTCCAGGCGCGGTTTGAGAATTCCGTGCGGAATACCATCCTGAATTCTCTGGTGGCAGGGGTGAAATTTCTGCCCTATACGATCCAGATCCTGGGAATTCTGGTGTTCTCGCCGATTCTCATGGTGCTGCTGGCTGTCTTTTCCCCTACATTGCTGGGTTGGTTCTGTTCCTTATTCTTGTTCGTAGGATTTTCCGGCGTGGCTTGGTGTTCGTCTTTTCTTTACAGAAAGGTTTTCGACAGGCTGATGGAATTTGACCAAAGTGCACAGCAGCAAGGGTAACAAAAACGAAAAATGAAAAAAAGTGACTAAAACTGATATGGAAAAGTTACTTTTCCACATGCTAGAATAGCATCATCAACGAGAGGGGGACACCCCATCACCAAGAAAAGGAGGATATATGTATGAAGAAAAAACTGATTAGCCTGTTGATGACGGCGGCCATGGTGGGTTCCATGATGAGCGGTATCGTTGCTTCCGCATCGGAAGAGACGGAAGCTGCGACGGAAGCGGCAAGCGAAGCTGCCGGAGAAAGTACAGGCGGCGGTACCAGCGACAGCTTGGAAGATGTTTCGGAACCGGTGACACTTTCCCTGATGGTTACTACAAGACCGAGCACCGATGCGAAAGACTTCTACCTGGATCTGCTTCCGGAACTGGTACATGAGAGATTCCCCAATATCACCATTGAAGTAGAACAGCTCCCGACCGATCAGTACAAGCAGACAGTCCGGTTAAGATTTGCCAGCGGCGAAGGCCCGGATCTCTTTACCTGGTGGGCGCAGAAGCAGGCAGAGGATCTGGTAATGGCAGAGTATGTAAGGGATCTGTCTGATTTCAGCCTTCTGGATAAGTTTGATTCTACAATCACGGAAGCTTATACCTTTGACGGCAAAGTTTACGGTCTGCCTCTTGGAACCAGCTTCCTGACCACTTGGTATAACAAGGACATGTTCGCAGAGGTTGGATATGATACCTATCCTACCAACTGGGATGAATTCATCGACGTATGCCAGAAGCTGAAAGATGCGGGATATACTCCGATCACCTGCGGCGACAACTCCAGTTTCGTCATTCAGTTCGCAATGTATCAGATCGGTGCGTCCGAGATCTATGCAGAGAATCCGGATTTCGACGATCAGCTCTATACCGGTGAGACCAGTTTCACTGATCAGTGCTGGGTAGACACTGTAACGAAGCTGCAGTATCTGTATGACAATGGATATGTAGTAGAAGACTCCCTTGGACTTTCCCAGGATCAGAGCCGTCAGCTCTTCATCGACGGGGAAGCAGCTATGATCTTTGACGGAAGCTTTGGATATACGCAGCTGATGAACCAGGGCGCAGCAGACTTCGAGAGAGGCATGTTCTGTGTACCGTCCAATGCAGAAGGCGAAGACTTCGTATGGAACTGGACGTCAGCAAACGCTCTGTTTACCAGCAACCTTTCCGATGATCTCCATCAGCAGGCATGCGATCTGGTAATGCAGTATTGGTTTGACGAAGCATCCCCGCTCTTTGAGGCATGGGTTGAGAATACGACCGATATCATCGCGTTTGAAGGTGTATCTGACAGCAGAGATATGATCAATGAATATTTGGAGCGTTACCAGGATTATCAGAGTGTTGAGAACCTGAACAATGCTTGGCCGGAGGGCGTATCTGATGAAATGTGCTCCAGATTCCAGGAAGTAATTACCGGCGATGCCACACCCGAAGATGTATGCCAGGCAATGCAGGATAAATTCGAGGAGCTGGCAGGATAAGCTGCAGTAATAGCTGAATAGGGTAGAACGGGTTAAGGCATTTGTAAACAGCATTTACAGATGCCTTCCTTATTACAGCCCATTTTCAGGAAATGGGAAAGGAGAGACATATGATTGATAAAAGAATAAGGAATGTCCTGTTGGTATTCATTATTCCAGCCCTCGCTTTTTATGTAATCTTCTGGATTTCACCGGTTTTGATGTCCTTCTATTACGGACTGACCAACTGGAGAGGACTTGGAACCTATGATTTCATCGGACTGACCAATTATGAAAATCTGATCAAACAAGGAACGCTGTTTGATTCCATGGGCAACACCATCAAGTATACCTTGTTTGTCGTGATCTGGGGAAATGTCCAGGCGCTGGCGCTGGCTCTGATCCTGAATATGAAGCTGAGAGCCAGAGGTGTATTCCGTACAATCTTCTATATTCCGGCACTGTTCAGTACCATCGTAGTAGCCTTCCTGTGGAGTTATGTATATGCTCCCCGCTTTGGTATGATTTCTGAGATCTTCAGCATGTTGGGGATTTCTGACGCGCCCAACCTTCTGGGAAACAGGGCAACCTCTTTGTTTGCGGCAGCTTTTGTGGAGACCTGGAAAACATCCGGAACCATGACGATCATCTATCTGGCAGGACTTCAGAATATTTCAGATGAAGTCATTGAATCCGCAAAGATTGACGGCTGTACGGGATGGCAGGCAATCCGCTATGTCAAGATTCCGATGCTGTCCAATACCATCACTGTCAACGTGATGCTGGGGCTGATCGGCGGCTTCAAATCCTTCGATTATATCTTCGCACTGACCAGCGGAGGACCTGGAGATTCTTCCTCCACATTGATGTATACCATTTACAAGATGGCATTTGTGGAAATGCAGTACGGTAAAGCGGAGGCTCTGGCAGCCATGGCGTTTGTATTTATTCTGGTGGTTTCCATTGTCGTGCTGACGATCATGAAGAGAAAGGAGCTGGAGGCCTGATGAAAAAGCATACAAGAAATGAAATATTGGTTACAATAGCTCTCATAGTCTTTTTCCTGATTTTTCTTTCTCCAATTTTTATCGCGCTGTTTGGCTCCTTCAGGGAAATGACGGATACATCCAACTACCTGAGACTGTTCCATCCCATCAGTTTGGAAAGTTATACTACGGCTTTTGAGAGGATGAGTTATTTCAGGTCTTTGAAAAACAGCCTGCTGATTACGGTGATCAGCGTCGTAGTGCTTCTGACCTGCTGTTCCATGGCAGGATACGCGATTGCAAGGCTCCGCGGAAAACTGGGAAGCTTTTTCCAGATCTTCTTCCTGGCTGGTATGATCGTATCGGCTCAGATGTCCATCATCCCGATGTACCAGGTTGTAAACAGTCTGGGAATTGGGAATACGATCATAGCTCCCATTTGCCTGTATGTGACGTCGGCTTTGCCGTTCTCCATCTTCCTGTATACGAACTTCATCAAATCCGGAGTTCCCTACAGCCTGGAGGAAGCGGCGAGAATTGACGGGGCAAGCATTCCCTTTACCTTTGTCCGGATCGTCATTCCGTTGACGAAACCGGCTCTGGTATCCCTGATCATCACCCAGGGCGTGCCGATCTGGAACGACTTCTTCTTCGGAATGTTGTTCCTCTCCTCACCGACCAAGAAGACCTTGCCTTTGATGATGCTGAACTTTATCGGTGATATGGAGAACGCAACCCAGTGGAATATGCTTTTCGCAGCATGTTTCTTAAGCGCACTGCCAATTCTGATCATTTACGCATTCCTGCAGCGTTACTTCGTTGGAGGACTGACAGTTGGAGCAGTGAAGGGATAAAATTTGGAATATCAGTAGATTTATCAGATAAAACCGGTATAATGGATATAAGTATGCAAATAGCAGGAATTGGGAGGCGACTATGAAGATATGGAGAAGTATTCGCTTTAAGTATTTGTTGTGTCTGCTGGCTGTATCCATTTTGCCGGTTTTAATCTTGTTTTTTTATATTTCAAACAATAACCGGAATTTCTACAATAGTCAGGTGGAAACGGCAAGCTCCAGCGAGGTATTGAGGATCACCACACGCATCAATGAGAATTATCAGGATATCAGAGACCTGATCAGTTCCCTGATCTTCAGCACCTATGACGACATCAACTGCATCACCAGTATCTGTGAGCAGGAAGGGATCGGAAAGGAAATCACCGAGAGCCAGAGGCTTCAGAATTATCGGATGTTTAAATATGTCTGCGGCAACCTTCTGGAAAATGCCAGCAATGCAGACGGCGTCTATCTGTTCTGTGAGAACGGTCATGTATATTCCTATATGAAAAACCTCTATTACGGAATTGAAAAACATTATCAGGAGGATGCCTGGTATCAGGAGTTGACGGAAAGCAGCGCCGTGGAGGTAGCAGGGATGGCGCCTCTTGAACAGAATGTGTACGGTCAGGGGGATTCCTGCTTTTTGGCAGCGCGAAAATTCCAGAATGTCAGGGGAGATACCACAGCAGTTTTGGCAGTGGTGTGCAACGACAGCTTTTTCGAGGACATCAGCAGAGGAGATAATCTGCCTTGGGGCAGCAGCCTGATCATTGATGGAAATGGGGATCTGGTCTATGGCAAGGCGGAGACCGACTTTCTGACGGAGGAACAGCTTGCCAAAACTTCCGGGGTGGAAGAAGGGATTATCCATATGGAGGATGATATGAGCCGGGCGTTCGTATACGGAACGCTGGATATCAACGATTGGAAAGTGGTGTCCGCAATTTCCTTCTCTTCTTTTTATGAATTTTATATGGAGAACAGCAAGATGCTGTATCTTCTCATTGCCCTGGATCTGGTGTTTATCCTGGCAATTGTGTTTTGGATGGAGCGCCACAGCATCCGTCCGATCGTAAGGCTTTCCAAGGCAATGGAGACGACAGCCGAACAGGGATTGATCTTCCACAATGAATATGAGGGGCGGAAGGACGAGATCGGGACGCTTTACGCTTACTATGAGAAGATGATCGATAGGATTAACCGCCTGATCAAAGAGAAGTACCAGAACGAGATCAAGACGTTGAAGTCCAGGCTCAGAAACTTAACTTCCCAGATCAATGCCCATTTCATTTTTAACACACTGGAAAATATTTCCTGTCTGGCACAGATAGAAGGAAATAGGCAGATCGTGACCATGTCCAAGTCCCTGGGGGATATGCTCCGCTACAGCATGGATTTTGAGGGGGATGTGATCCGTCTGGAAAAGGAAATCTACCATATACAGCAGTATCTGAACATCCAGGAGGTTCGGTTCGGCAATGAGATTTCGCTGAAGCTGGAACTGGAGGAGGGAACCAGAGAACGGAAGGTTATGAAATTCATGCTCCAGCCTATTGTGGAAAACGCCATCGAGCATGGAATGGCGGGGAAGGAGTTCCCTTGGAGCATTGCCATCCGTTCCTATTGCAAAGATAAGGAATTGTATATCGAGGTAGCGGACAACGGCGTCGGAATGGACGCGGATACCCTGGAGAAGGTGAGACGGAGGATCTATGAGCCCCAGGAAGTGGAGGAGGAGCTTCGCTGCTTCAACATCGGGCTGGTGAATATCCATGAGCGGATCCAGCTCATTTTTTCCAAGGATTACGGTCTTTCCATAGACAGCAAGGAACATGTAGGGACGACGGTGACGATACATATTCCATGGATTTAAAAGGACAGCAAACGATGTATACATATATTATAATTGATGATGAAAGGCTGATCCGGCTGGGGCTGATCAGCAAGGTAAAAGAAATAAAGAGTGAAGAGTTTACCTGTATCGGGGAGGCTGCCAACGGACAGGAGGGGCTGAAGCTGATCCGGGAGACGAAGCCGGATATCGTGATTACGGATATGAAAATGGCGAAAATGGATGGGGTGGAATTTCTGCAGCGGCTTCAGCAGGAACAGCCGGGAATCCCAGTGATCGTGATCAGCGGTTATAAGGCGTTTGACTATATGAATCAGGCGATCGAGCATGGGGTGGTGGGCTATGTGCTGAAGCCCTTTTCTTCGGAGGAGCTGGAAAAACAGCTTTTGAAAGCGGTGGCGCGTCTGGAGGAGCAGAGGAGCATCGTGAGGATGCAGGAGAAAACAGACCGCCTGGAGAAACGTATGGAGGGAATGGAATTCCTCAAGCTGATCATCGAGCCCTGGAATGTGGAACATGAGGAGAGCGGGCAATATGCGGTGAATCACTGGCATATTTTCGTAAGCATCTATATGAATCTTCCGGAAGGGTTGAATTTTCTGAGGGAATGCGTGTGCCGTTACTATGGGAAAGAAGGGTATCTGCTCCTGGAAAATCCGGGGATCAACGGGCAGTATTTCCTTTTGTTTGACGCTGGGGAGGAAGCCGCTCTGGATCAGATGGCAGAGAAGCTTCCCGAGTGTTTTGCCCTGATGAAAAGGAAGCAGGAGGAGGGCAAATTGTTTGCCTCTGTGTCGGAGCGTTTTCACGGGCTCCCCCTGCTGAACCGGGCTTACCAGAAAAACGAGCATATCCTGCGGGATGTCTATCTGACGGATCAGTATCGCATTTTTTATGAAAAGACCTACGAGAAACACAAGAGGAAGCTGTTTTCAGAGGATGAACTGGCAACGCTTATGAGAACGTTGAAGTATGAGCAGGATGGGGTAAAGAAGGCCATGGGAGTGTTCTTTGAGAGATTTTCCATAGAACGGGATTCCCTGCTGGAGATCGGAACCGCCTGCAAGAAGCTTCTGGCAAAGGTAGACGAGTGGGCGGTGGAAAACCAGGTGGATACGGATGACATCATGGCAGTTTTTTATCAAAGATACCGTTTTCTGGATCATCTGGAGAAAATGGAGAAGGAAATCTCCGGCTATGTGAATCTGATTTCTCTGTCCATCCGCAGGAAGAGCTATGGGGATGATTATCTCTATGAGCGCATGAACCAGTATATCCAGGAGAACTATCACAAAAAAATCACCCTCCAGACCCTTGCCGACCAGTTCTACGTTTCGGCGGCTCAGTGCAGCAATATCCTCAAGGAACGGATGAAGAAGGGGTTAAATGTATATCTGCTGGAGATCCGCATTGAAAAGGCAAAGGAGCTTCTGGACAACACGTCCATGAGTGCGGAACAGATTTCCAAGGAGGTCGGCTACCCCAATCCCAAATATTTTTTCAGAATGTTTAAACAAGTCACTACCTTTACACCCATCGAGTACCGCAACAGGAGGAAGTAGCGATGTTTTATGAAGAAAAGAACGAAAAAGATTTAAGAAAAGAGCTGTTCCAAAACCCAGGAAGCGCCTATCGAGGCGCTCCTTTCTGGGCTTGGAACACAAAGCTGAATAAGGATGCGCTGGTAGCCCAGGTTCATCAGTTTAAGGAGATGGGATTCGGAGGCTTCCATATCCACTGCCGGGTAGGTCTGGATACGGAATACCTGGGTGAAGAATTTTTTGACTGTGTGAAAGCCTGCGAAGAGGAAGCAAAGAAGGAAGGGCTGTTTTGCTACCTCTACGATGAGGATCGCTGGCCTTCGGGGAGCGCCGGAGGGATTGTGACCAGGGACAGCCAGTACCGCACCCGATTTCTGGTGTTTTCCCCGGTGGGATACGTGGAAGAGGAGGAAGGCTCCTACATGGCTGCAGCGAAGGCGGTGAGGAGCCAAAACCGGAAGCATCTGGCATACTATTTCGTCCAGCTGGATCCGGAAGGTTATCTGGAGAGCTATGAATGTCTGGACCGGCTGCCGGAAGATAAGGAAAACGTCTGGGAAGCCTTTCTGGAGGTATCCGGAGATACCCCCTGGTTCAACAACCAGGCATACGTCAATACCCTGGATCCACGGGCTGTCCGCAAATTTCTGGATGTGACCCACGAACGGTATTATCAGGAACTGGGGGCTGACTTCGGGACGGAGATCAAAAGTATTTTTACCGATGAACCCCAGACCACCCACAAGGGGATGCTGACGACGCCCTTTGACAAGGTACAGATCCTGACGGCATACACGGATGATTTTGATACGACCTTCCGGGGAAAATACGGGTATTCCCTGTTGGAACATCTGCCGGAGGTTTTCTACGAAAAGGCGGGCGGAGACGATTACCAGGTGCGTTACCATTATCAGACCCATGTGATGGAGCGGTTCTCCGAGGCATTCGGGGATCAGATCGGCGAGTGGTGCAAAGAGCATGGGATCCACCTGACCGGGCATATGCTCAACGAATGGACGCTGCATTCCCAGACCCTGGCGATCGGGGAATGTATGCGTCCCATGAAGGAGTTTGGCATTCCGGGTGTGGATATGCTCTGCGACCGGCGGGAGTATTCCACCCTGAAACAGGCGGTCAGCGTGGCAAGGCAGGAGAACCGTGAAGGCGTGATGTGCGAGATCTACGGGGTAACCGGCTGGGGCTTCGACTTCCGAAACCACAAGCTGGCAGGAGACTGGCAGGCAGCCCTGGGCGTCACCTTCCGGGTTCCCCATCTGACCTGGGTATCCATGGAGGGGGAAGCAAAGAGAGACTATCCGGCGTGTATCGGACGGCATTCGCCGTGGTATCAGAGATACGGTCTGATCGAAGACCATTTTGCAAGGCTGAACACAGCGTTGACCAGGGGACATGCCTTAGTGCGGGTGGGAGTGATCCATCCCATCGAGTCCTACTGGATGTATTGGGGAAACAAAGAGCAGACGGCGCTCCGGCGCCAGGAGCTGGAGGAGGGCTTTGAGCGGCTGATCCAATGGCTTCTGTTCGGCCTGATCGATTTCGACTTTATTTCGGAGGCTCTGCTGAGTGAAGAAGAGGAAGATGTTACCAGAGAAGGATTCCCCATGGGAGAAATGTCCTATCAGACGGTCCTGGTTCCGGAATGCAGTACCTTGAGGAGCAGTACGCTGAAACGGCTGGAAGCTTTTGCCGAAAAAGGCGGAAGGGTGATCTTCCTGGGAGCGGCGCCGGAGTTTGAGGACGCAAAGCGAAGCGATAGAGCCGGGAAGCTGGCCGCGAAAACAGAGCTGCTGCCCTTCAGCCGGGCCAGGATATTGGAGGCTCTGGAGAGAGAGAGGGATGTGGATATTGACGTATTTCCCATGGATGGAGTGGATCCTACGCGGATGAAACACAAGGAGGAGGGTAACCGGGCCTCCAATCTGATCTATCAGCTGCGTCAGGACGGGGAAAACAGATGGCTTTTCATCAGCCATGTGAACAAGCCTGTCAACGAACACATTACCTGGACAGAGCGGTGGAAGATCCGCATCCGGGGAGTTTTCAGCCCGGTATGGTATGATACGATGACCGGAAAGATCCAGTCGGTTCACGCCGATTATCAGGAGGGCTGGACGTTGATCGAGCATTTTGCTTCCCAGCATGGAAGCCTGCTTCTGAAACTGCTCCCGGGCAGGGTAGACGAGATCCCGGCAGAACAGGAGGGATCTAAACGGTCTGGAACCAACCAGACAGGCACGGGGGAGGGAGGCCGCCTGCCGAATCTGGAGTCAAAGGCCTGCCGATTGCTTCCGGAACCCAAATCCTACCATCTGCTGGAAGAGAATTGCCTGCTCCTTGATCAGGCAGAATATAGGTTCGATGGCGGCGCATGGCAGGAGAAGGAAGAGATCTTACGGATCGACAATCTGTTCCGGGAAGCGCTGGGGTATCCATTGAGAATGGAGGCACTGGCGCAGCCCTGGGTGAACCAGGACGAGGAGAAGCCGCAGCATGTGCTGACGCTCCGCTGCCAGGTGAGGTCGGAGATTTCACTGCCCGAGGTGTCCTTCTGTATGGAGCATCCGGAGAATGCGAAGATCGTCTGGAATGGAGCCACGATCCCGTATCAGGATGCGGGATACTATGTGGATGAGAGCATCCGGAAATGCAGGCTGCCGGGGCTTGAGAAAGGCGTCAACGAACTTGTGGTTTCGATTCCTTTCGGGAGGAAGACAAACGTGGAGTGGATGTATCTGTGCGGAGCGTTTGGAAGTAGGGCGACCGGGCGGGAAGGCATCATCACCCCGCTGCCTGAGAGGATTCTATACGGGGACTTCACCCGCCAGGATCTGGCCTTTTACGGAGGAAGCATAGACTATGTGACCGAGGTGGAAACCGACGAAGGAGAGCTGTTCCTGGAGATCTCCCACTACCGGGGAGCGCTGATGGACATTGCTCTGGACGGGGAGGAGAAGGGAGCTCTGTTCCTGGCTCCCTACCGGAAATCCCTGGGGCATGTGTCCAGGGGAACACATGAGATCAGGATTCGTCTCTACGGAAACAGGATCAATTCCTTTGGCGCCGTCCACAACGCAAACGCAGCGGAAACCTGGTATGGCCCGAACCTCTGGAGAACCGAAGGAAACAAGTGGAGCTATGAATACCAACTTTCCGAGATGGGAATTCTGACAGCTCCCGTCTGGTGGATAGAGAAGGAGAACGGATGATGAAAAAATCTCTGGAAGCTTTATTGAAAAACCCGCCGGGGGAATACCGGAGCGCGCCTTTTTGGGGCTGGAACGACCGGATCAAAAAGGATGAGATAGATTTTCAGATCGACGAGATGAAAGACAAGGGAATGGGCGGTTTTTTCATCCATTCCCGGGAAGGACTGGAGACCCCCTACCTGTCGGAGGAATGGATGGACGACGTGAGCCATTCCATAGACAAAGCAAAACAGGAGGGCATGGAGGTATGGATCTACGATGAGGACAAATGGCCTTCCGGCTGCGCCGGCGGCATGGTAAGCGGCAGAAATCCCAAGGAATTTTCCGCTAAAGGACTGACGCTGGAAATCCTGGCTCCGGAAGAAGCCGGAAAGAGGGAAGGAGAACTTTCGGAAGGAAGAGAGGCTGCGGACGGCAAAATCTTAGGCGTCTATACGGCGGTGATCCGGGGAGACTGTATTCTGAAGCTGCGCCGGGGAATCTGCCGGGAACTGTGTTCTGAAGCAGAAGGGAAAGCTGGGGCTGAAATGCGTTCGGGAATAGAGGGGGAACCGGGAACGGAAAAGCGCGCGGGAGCAGAAGAAGAGTCCGCGGTTTCCATCCGGGTCTTGGTGCTTCGCAGGGAAATCTCGGGGAACAGCGAATGGTACAACGGATATGCGCCTACGGACAATCTGAATCCTGAGGCGGTTCGGGCTTTCCTCGACCTGACCCATGAGCAGTACCGGGAGCGGTTTCAGGATCGGTTTGGAAAGTCTGTGAAGGGATTTTTCACGGATGAACCTAATGTGTGCGATTTTTATTCGATGTTTACCAAAGGGCGGCCCTGGGTGACCTTCAGCGACGGGCTGATCCCGTACTTTGAAGAGCGCCGGGGTTATTCGCCCCTTCCAAGTCTTCCTTATCTGTTTTTTGACGGAGAGGGATGTGAAAAACTGCGTCATGATTACTGGAGAACGGTAGCGGAGCGTTTTCAGGAAGCGTATATGGAGCAAATTTATGATTGGTGCGAGGAGCAAGGCGTAGAGCTGACCGGACATATGCTCTATGAGAACGATCTGGGCTATCAGACCAGAGTATGCGGCGCAGCCATGCCGCAGTACAAATATCTCCACCGTCCGGGGATAGACATTCTGGGAGAGCAGACGCGGGAATACCTGACGGTCAAGCAGTGTACCAGCGTGGCGCATCAGTACGGCAGGAAGCATACCATCACGGAGACCTATGGCTGTACTGGCTGGGAATTTGGTTTTGAAGGACAGAAATGGCTGGGAGACTGGCAGTTCGTGATGGGGATTGACCGGAGATGCCAGCATCTGGCCGAGTATTCCATTGCAGGGTGCAGAAAGCGGGACTATCCGCCTGTATTTAATTATCAGAATACCTGGTGGGAATACAACAAAAAGATGGAGGACTATTTTGCCCGGCTTTCCTTCCTGGCAAGCCAGGGAGAAGTGATGAGGGACGTCCTGGTCATCCATCCGATTTCCTCTATCTGGACTAAATGCCGGAGCGCGGCTGAGGAAGATCTGGACAATATTGAGATGAACATGGGATGGCTGGATAAGCACATCACGGATCTGAACCAATGGGGAGAGGAATACAACCGCCTGGCAGAAATGCTCCTCGGAGCTCACATCGATTTCGACTTCGGGGACGAGATCCTGTTGAGCCAGGATGGAAAAGTCCGGGATGGAGCGCTGATCCTAGGTCAGGCCTCCTACCGCACGGTTCTGGTGCCAAGGGTGGTAAGCCTATTCGGAAGTACGAGGAAGCTGCTGGAAGAGTTTCAGACCCAGGGCGGCAGGATTTTCTGGGCAGGGCAATTTCCTGAAATGGAAGAAGGCTCCTATGAAAAAGGAAAGAAAGCTCACTGGGAAGGCCTGCAAGGAATCCAAAGAGCTGATTCCTACGAAGAGCTTCTTGCAAAGCTCCAAACAGAAAGGAAGTTCCGCATCACAGGAAAAAACGGTCAGGAGGACGGCAGAATTCTTACTATGACAAGAAAAACCGAGAACGGGTATCTGATTTTTGCAGTCAACAACGACCGGAAGGAAAGCCACAGCGCCATCGTTACCTTTCCGAAAAAGGCCAAAGTCACGGCCTATCATCCATGGAAGGACGAGTACCGGGAGATTCCGGTGGAGGAGAACGGGGAAGCGATCCGTTTCCTGGCCGAGTTTTCGCCGGCGGAGAGCTGGATCTGGATTCTGGATACGAAGAAGGAGCCGCTCCTTGGGGCAGTGGAATTCCCTTATGTGCATCCTCACTATGCAGATCCGGTCTTTGCCGCATTGGGACCGAAAGCCAAAGTGCGAAGAACCATGGAGAACGCCCTGACGCTGGATCGCTGCTCCTATTCCTTGGGAGATGAATCCTTAAGCGCTGAGATGGAGGTCTGGAAAGCCCAGAAGGAGATCCGGGAACGGCTGTCCATGCAGCAGATTTATTACAACGGCGCTCCCCAGAGGTATTCGTGGCTGGACAAGGAAGCCCCAGGAGACGGGATGCCCTTTGCCCTCTGCTTTACCTTTGAGGTCAAGGAAGAGATCGAAGGTCCCTGCTATGCAGTGGTGGAAAAATCCGATCGGTTCCGCCTTGCCCTGGACGGGACAGCACTTTCCATGGCGGACGGATATTTCATTGATCATGCCATGAAGCGGTGGGCGCTTCCGCACCTCAGAACGGGCAGGCATCAGCTGACCATCCGCGGGGAATACACCCAGGACATCGAGCTTGAGGATATCTACATCATCGGTGGATTTGCTGTGGATATGGATCGGAATATCTGCCGGGAATGTGGAAAACTTCACTTCGGGGACTGGATCAGCCAGGGCTATCTCCATTACCCGGGAAGCATGATCTACGAATTTACCCTGCCTCCGAAGCAGGAGGAAGGCAAGCAGTACCTCCTCAAAATGGGCGAATACAGGGCAACCTTGGCAGAGGTCAAAATCAATGGGAAAAGCGTTGGTATCCTCATGGGAAATACGGAGAAAGAGCTGGATATCACCGATTATCTGGACAATACGGAGAACCATCTGGAGCTCTGCGTGGTGGGAAGCCCAAGGAATCTCTTCGGTCCCTTCCACCAGACGTATACCGGGTGCAGCAGGATCAGCTGGGCGGACTTCAGAACGGAAGGACAGTTCTATACGCCGGAATATGTGGTGGAACCCTATGGGTTGATGGGGCAGATCACGATTTCTATGAAATAGATCGGACAGGAAAAAGGCTTTGGCAGGATTGTCGCAGCAAAGGAGGGGTTTTATGAAAAGAGAAGCAAAGATGACATTGGACAGGGAATTTCAGATTGCCCGGATCGATCCGAGGATTTACGGCTCTTTTGTGGAGCATCTGGGAAGGGCTGTCTATGACGGCATCTACCAGCCTGACCATGAATTGGCAGACGAGATGGGATTTCGCAGGGATGTGACTGAGCTAGTAAGGGAGCTTGGAATTCCCATTATACGCTACCCGGGCGGCAACTTTGTGTCAAACTTTTACTGGGAGGATAGTGTAGGTCCGAAGGCGCAGCGTCCGCGAAGGCTGGACCTGGCATGGAAAAGCCTGGAGACGAACCAGGTGGGGCTTCATGAATTTCAGCACTGGGCAGGCAGCGCCGGGGCAGACATTATGATGGCGCTGAACCTGGGAACACGTGGAATCCAGGATGCCCTGAATCTTTTGGAATACTGCAACCATCCGGGAGGAACAAAATATAGTGATCTCCGCATCAGCCATGGACAGAAAGAACCCTATGGCTTCAAGACCTGGTGCCTGGGAAACGAGATGGACGGACCGTGGCAGATCGGTCACAAAACTATGGAGGAATACGGACGGCTTGCAGAGGAGACGGCAAAAGCTATGAAGCTTCTGGATCCGTCCATTGAACTGGTGGTGTGCGGAAGCTCCCATCAGGGAATGCCCACTTTCCCCATTTGGGAGGAGCATGTCCTTGACCATACCTATGAAGAAGCGGATTATCTGTCGCTGCATAGTTATTACGGCAACGCCTCCGGCGACAGCAATGATTTCCTGGCGAAGTCCAACGACATGGATGAGTTTATCCGAATGGTCATTGCCGCCTGCGACTATGTGAAAGCCAAAAAAAGAAGCCGCAAGACTATGTACTTAAGCTTTGATGAATGGAATGTCTGGTATCATTCCAAAGTTGCCGACGAGGAGCTGACCGAAAAGCATCCCTGGCAGCAGGCTCCGCCTCTCCTGGAAGATATCTACAATTTCGAAGACGCCCTTTTGACCGGGCTGATGCTGATCGTACTCCTTAGAAATGCCGACCGGGTGAAGGTCGCCTGCTTGGCACAGCTGATTAACGTGATTGCGCCCATCATGACGGAACGAAACGGCGGAGGCGCTTGGCGCCAGACCATTTTCTATCCCTTCATGCACGCCTCCAGGTATGGGCGGGGGATTTCCCTGATGCCGGTCCTGCACTCCCCGCTCCACGAGACCAGCAAACACGGGGCGGTAACGGACGTGGAAGCAGCGGCTGTCTACAACGATGAACAGGAAGAACTGACGATCTTTGCAGTGAACCGGAACTTGGAAGAGGAGGTCACTCTGCGGACGGATATCCGAAGCTTTGAGGGATATAAGATCAAAGAGCATTGGGTGCTGGAACATGAGGACCTGAAGGCAGAGAATAGCCTGGAATGCGAAAAGGTAAGACCTATCAGGGTGAATAGAAGCAGGCTGGAGGACGGGTATGTGGAGAGTGGGCTGAGGGCGGCGTCTTGGAATGTGATACGGGTAGGGAAGGAATAAGAGTTATTTCAACATATTCCCCCATGCCCCATCTTCGCACCAAAGATAATGTTCGCTGACTTCATCCTCCAGGAATAACCGGATCATATATTCCATCCCGCTTGCCAGCTTCAGTTTTGGAAGGTCGCAAAGCCTCACCCAGCGCATGGTTCCTTCCCTGGAAGAGACGAGAGTTCCGGAATATTCGTTGGTTTTAAAACAGAAGACAATGTAGCGGGAGCCGTCCTCGTTGAGCCACTGCTTTACCCAGCAAAGCCTGGGATGGGAGACCAGAAGCTATAGCTGCCTGTTTTTCTGTGCGTTAAAGATGAAGCGTCCAGCCAAAGTCCCCGTGGTAGATCATCTGCCGGGTCATGCCTCCGTCGATGCAGATATTTTCTCCGGTGATAAAGCCAGCTTTATCAGAGCAGAGGAAGAGAACCATATTGGCGATATCAAGGGGAGTCCCCACCCGGCCGGCAGGCTGCTGGAGAGCATCCGCTCCCTCGTAGGATTGAAAATCAGTGTCAATCCATCCTGGAGAAATGGAATTAACGCGCACTTTCCCGGCAAGACTGACTGCCAGCGCATGGGTGAGGGCGGAAATGCCGCCTTTGGCGGCTGTATAACTCTCCGTCTGGGGCTGGCTCATGCGGTCCCGGGACGAGGAGATATTTACGATGGCGCTCCCTTCCGCAAAGTAGGGCAGAAACAGCTTGGCAAGATAAAATGGGGCGGTGACGCCGACCTTGAGCGCATAATTGAATTCCTCATAGCTGCAATGATCGATTCCCTTTGACAGCGGCAGGGCATTATTGACCAGGTAATCGATCTTTCCATAGTCCCGGATGACCTTATCCGCAAAACGGCGCAAGGTTTCTTCTTCGGAAAGATCGCCGGTGAAATAGCCGTTGGGCTGCTTGTCTATGATACAAACGTGCGCGCCATTCTTTTGGAATTCCTCGGCGATGCATTTCCCGATTCCCTGAGCGGCGCCTGTGATTACTGCGATTTTGTCCTGAAACATCCTTGAAAACCTCCTTTGAAAATAAGAATATCATGGAACGGCCGAAAAAGCCAGACCACTGGAAAGCTTAAAGAACGAGATTTTAAACGAGCATAAAAGATTGACAGGTCCAATATTCAAAGTTAATATATAAAATATGTAAAAAGAGGATATATAAGGATCTGCTAATCGATTTTGAGAAAATATAATTTCAAGGAGAGAAAACATGGAAATCAGAAAAGCCGTCCCAAAGGACCTGGACATTATTTTAAAGATGTATGAGGAAGCCCGCCGCTTTATGGCGGAGAACGGAAACCCCAACCAGTGGATCAACGGTTATCCCGGGGAAGAGGTGGTTCAAAGAGACTTGGAGAAAGGGCAGCTCTATGTATGCCAGGAGGATGATGAAATCTGTGCTGTCTTTGTCTTTTTCACAGAGGAGGAGCCAAACTACCGGGTGATCCAGGATGGCGCTTGGCTGAATGATAAGCCTTACGGCACTGTGCACCGGATTACCTCGCAAAACAAGAGAAAGGGCGCGGCATCCTTTTGCATTGACTGGTGCTTTGCAAAATGTCCCAATCTCCGCATGGATACCCACAGGGACAATCTTCCCATGCAGAGCTTCCTGAAGAAAAAAGGCTTTAAGCCCTGTGGGGTGATCCAAGTGGAAGATGGGAGCGAACGGATCGCATTTCAGAAAGAAGCTTAACTTTTTTGGATGATAATCCGGGCGTCCGTTTTTAAATTCTTTAAAAAGTAAACCATATCTTTTTGCGGGACAGAGATACAGCCTGCTGTCGGTCCTCCGGTGGAACAGTGGAGGAAGATAGCGGAGCCTTTGCCCGCAGTTCCTTTTGTGTTGTAGTTCAGGGACAGGGCGTAGGCATAAGCGGCGGGGTAATCGATCAGATGCTCTGCGGAATTCCAGTCCGCCGTCACCTCATTGGTGGAAACAAACTGATTGTAGTAGGCCGAGGAGCTGTCATCCACCCAATAATGGGATGCATCTACCTGGGTGTAGGCAAAATCCGTGCCGGGATCGGCTTTCGTACCAAAGGCAACCCCAAAGGAATAATCGCCGGAGGGGGTATTGGGAACGCCTTCCCGATGTGTCCCAACCCCTAGACGCCCCAGATATCCGGTGGTACGCCGTTTCAGCTTCCAGACGGTGGAGGATTTCTTTTCCAGGAAATAGACCTTTGCCTTGGAAGCGCTGCCGCGGATCAGGAGAACCTGGTCAGATTTTTTGTACTGGGAGAGTACGCCGTTCTTCTTGAAATAGTACCATTTGCCGTTCAGGCTGGTCCAGGTGGTGCGGGCGCCGTTTTTGGAGAGATAATATCTCTGTCCATTGTAGGTCAGCCATCCTTTGTGTGCATAGCCGCGCTTGTTGAAATAGTAGTAGGAGCCGTTGATCTTCAGCCAGGTGTTTTTGGCATAGGCGCCGTTCTTTTTAAGGAAACGTTTCCCTTTACGGGTGGTTTTTAAAGTTCCGCGGCCTTTTGGCGCCTTCCGGATGTCGGTGAGGTTTCCGGAGGCGGTCAGGGTGGCAGCCTTAGTGGAAGCCGGTGTAAGGCTGATGACCAGGAACAGGACCAGCAGCAGAAAGAGAAGATGCTTTCGGGTCATAGAAATCCTCCTTATCGTTTTTACTTCCAATCATCGATCTGATATTTTTCAAGCAAGGATTTTGCATATTCCTTGCCTGTCTCTGTAAGGTAGACGCTCTTTGAGCGGGAAGGGTGGCTGCCCTGGCGGATATAATCCTCTTCATCCAGCTGATTCAGCACATCAAAATTATAGCCTTTCCAGGCATAAAAATCTTTGGCTTCAGAAAACTTTTCCCTTTCGCAAAAGCGGGACAGATAAAGGAGAGCCATGGTCAGCTCTTTCATAGCTTGTTCGGCATCGGTATGTTTCATCGTCATTCTCCTCCTCATAAGTGATTTTTGGTTGTATCTCTCTCCTATCCTTTCCTTATCAGAGATTGGAGTACTCCATCTGGAACACTGACAGGAGTTTCGTTGCTTTTTCTTGTACAGTATACTGTATATTTTTCAAATAATCAATGACACTGCCGAAAACTCATCTTAAAGTTACGACGTTTACGTCGCAAGTATAAGGTGAACACATCACACATCCCATAGGGAAGCACTGTCAGAAGCTGGTCGTCCCAGAGATAACAAGATTCTACTATGAAATTTCTCCCCGTCCACTCCACCTTGCCCCCTCCGCCAATCTATGCTATAGTCAATTGTAACAAGTACCTCCCTATTGTTTACAGACCAAGACCACAGGGAGATACCGCAAACCACACTTAACAGGAGGACAACGAAATGGCAAAAATTTTAATCGCTCCCAGCAAATACGTCCAGGGATCTGGAGAAATGAGACGTCTCGGAACCTATGCTTCCGCATACGGCAAGAAAGCCCTGGTTCTGATCACCGCATCCGGTTTCAAGCGCATCGGTGAGACGGTGGAGGAAGGTTTCAAGGATACAGGCGTAGAGCCTGTTTACGACTATTTCAATGGAGAGTGCAGCAAGACGGAGATCAGCCGCCTCACCAAGATCATGGAAGAGAAGCAGTGTGATATGGTGATCGGCATTGGCGGCGGAAAGATCCTGGATACCGCCAAAGCAACCGCTTACTATAGAGAGGTTCCGGTTCTCATCTGCCCGACCATTGCCTCCACCGACGCACCCTGCAGCGCCCTGTCCGTAATCTATACGGATGACGGTGTGTTTGAGGAATATCTGTTCCTGAAGGCGAATCCCAACCTGGTGCTGATGGATACCGAGATTATCACCAAATCTCCGGTGAGGCTGACCATTGCCGGAATGGGGGATGCCCTGGCTACCTATTTTGAGGCACGCGCCTGCCAGAGAAAGGGGGCTGTGACTTGTGCGGGAGGCCTGGGAACCAACGCTGCCATGGCGCTGGCGGAGCTTTGCTACAATACCCTGATGGAGGAAGGGCTGAAGGCAAAGATCGCGCTGGAGGCAGGAGCCTGCACGCCGGCAGTGGAGAAGGTCATCGAGGCAAATACCCTACTTAGCGGAATCGGGTTTGAGAGCTGCGGGCTGGCAGGCGCCCATGCCATCCACAATGGTCTCACCGTGCTTCCAGAGTGCCATCACATGTACCATGGGGAGAAAGTCGCTTTCGGAACTCTGGTACAGTTGATCCTGGAAAATGTGCCGGAGGAAGAGCTGGACGAAGTGGTAAGCTTCTGTACGGAGCTGGGGCTTCCGGTTACCTTAAAGGAATTGGGCGTAGAGAAAGTGACGGATGAGAAGGTCATGGCAGTCGCCAAAGCCGCCTGTGCGGAGAATGATACCCTCCACAACATGCCTTTCGAGGTGACGCCGGAAAGCGTGGCGGCAGCGATCAAAGCTGCGGATGCGTACGGACGTTATTATCAGGGAGAAGAATAATTCAGAGAGCATCCCTATGGCATTGAGAATTCAGGTCAAGGGGATGCTTTGTGCGATAAGACTGGAGACCTGCCTTCTTTCCAGAAAATACAGGAAAGCAATGTTTGAGGAGAAATAGGAGAAATTGGAATGAAAAGATGGATTCATACGTTATGCGCAGTGATGGTTTGCGCAGCTTTATTGTTTGGAACGATGCCGGTGTCGGCAGCAGCCGTAAAGACGCCGGCGGTTACCAGTTTGAAAAAAAGCAGCTCGACTTCTGCGACATTGAAATGGAAAAAGGTATCCAAAGCTGACGGCTATGTGATCTACCGGAGCACTTCCAGAAGTAAAGGCTACCGTAAAGTCAAAACCATCAAAAACGGAAAGACGGCAAGCGTCAGATTGAGGAACTTGGAACAGGGCAAAACGTATTATTTTAAGATCAAAGCCTATCGCACGGTAAATGGAAAGAAGAAATACAGCAGCTTTTCTAAAGTAAAAAGCATAAAACTCCCCAAAGCCGCCAGTTCTTCCAAGGCTTCGGTGATCGGGAATTGGAGCGGCGGCTATCCGATCCGGGTAACCTTTAAAAGCGACGGGACGTTTGAAATGTATAAGGTAAGGGTTTATTTTACCGGGACGTACAAGGTAAGCAGAAACCAGATCAAGCTTACCTATATGGGCTATACAGAGACCTTCCGCCTGACTTCCAAAAACGGTAAGAAAGCCATCGTAACGCCAGGCAACGGAACTATGTACCGGGACTGAGAGATGGGAAGGAGGTTCGGCAGTCAAGCGACAGGGATGGAAGATGAAAGTCCCTTCCTCATCACAAAATTCTCAAGCCCAATTCCCTCACGTTCTACAGTCTGTTTTTTACAGAGGGTATATCCATATTTTTCAAAAAATCCCTTTGCGGTAATCGATGCGTGTACCTCGATTTCGGCACATCCTACCGAACGCGCATGAGATTCCAGTTTTTCTAAAATACGGGAGGCGATGCCTTTTCCCTGGAAATCTTTGTGGACATACAGGTGGTCCAGATAGCCGTTGTCGTCGATATTTCCATATCCCACGATCTGCCCTTTCGTTTCCAAAGAAGATGCGGGGGCAGACGCTCCGAAAATAGGTTGCTGTATTTCGGCAGGCCTTTCAGCTACAACGGTATAGAGGGAAGAAAAATGTTCTAATTGCGATTCCAGTCTTTTCCTCCCGTTGCTCCAGACACGGATCTGGTCGGCGTTGTAGTCACGGCAATTTACAGAACGGATGGTGTTTTGGAATAAGTCCAGGATTTCAGGAAAATCCGATGGACAAAATTTTCTCAGGATCATGGGGAATACTCCTTGGGTGAAAATGTCTGAAGAAAGTATATCACAGATCTTAAACTTAGTACAGAGATGACCTGAATCAGCTGCTTTTTTGGATTTTGGATAAAATCTCCAGGAAAGAGGCGTACCGAAACAGAAAAATATAATGGATGACAGAGGCGCGGACACTGAAAAAACAGATGGAGAAAGGATGGAGCAACATGGAATTTTTTGAGGGAAATATAGAGGGTCTGCCGGAGGAATTTCACCTTTTGGCAGAGGTATTTGAAGCCCAGGTCTTTGAGTTCCAGATGAAGAAGCGGCCGGACGGAACGGAAGACTGCTGGATCCCCTATTTGATGAATGATGCGGTAGAATGCTGCCTGTGCCTTAGAAACTGCAGATTCAGAGGCGAGTATCAGGGAGAGGGGGAGGCATTTGCACGGCTTACCAGGGAGGAGGAGCAGTATCTCTTGGTTGTCCGGAAGAATAGGGACAGTACAGCATCCTTCTGGTTTCAAAGGATTGAGATCAAGTCCCGATTTTATCGTTACCATGAGATCGGTCACTTTTGGGTAACGGGACAGGAGCAGTGGAGAAGGCTGGTCTATCTTGTGGGGACGGTCTATGAAAAACGTCAATATCTGGGTGAGAATGCCGTCAACGGCAAGGAAAAGGAGTTCCTGGAGCTGATCACGTTTCCACCCTTCCGTGCCTACTCACCGATCCAGGAATCTTTAAAAGAACGCTACCCTGAGACGAAGGGCGGGCTGCGTACGATGGAACGGCTAAGTGAGGAAGCAGGGGATGGGGGATACCGCCTTTTGCTTCATATATACCGGCGGATACCTGTGCCATTGGTGAGCTGGTGGCTGAAACGGCGCCTGAATTCACCCAAGAGGCAGAAACTGTATGAGACGCTTTTGGACTGGATTGAGAGAGCATCCATGGAATATCCGGAAAGGCAGTATGAAGGCAGCCTGAATGAAGAACGGCAAAAAGCCAGGAAGGATACGGAGAAAACCATTCGGGACGCCGGATTTTCCGGGACATTTCCGTGGTTTCAAAAAGGGAGTTTGGGAATCACTGTGATGGAGGAGCATCCCTTTACCATCCTGGAGTCGGACGGTTATGGATTCAGGATGCAGTATATGGTTTCCCTGGTGGAAAAAGGCGAGAACCGAAGAGACGGAGGGTTCTTTTCGGGAAAGAGGAGGAAGGGATGGATTGAAAAAGACCTGTCCTTTTTACAGGAGAAAAGCTGCACTAGGAATCAAAAATAACAGAAAAAACGGTTGACAGATCTAAGGTGAAGAGATATATTTGTCTTAACAAGAGATAAATATATCTCTTTTGCGTTGTAAGGGCTCTTTCATGATCGAATCATTTTCCGTGATACGGAACAAGGAGGAAGGACAAATATGAAACAGAAAAAGAATGTGGCAAAAGGAATCGGACTGGTTGTCTTCCTGATTCTGGAATTTGCGGCCGTAGGGTATGACGCCCTGTTTAACGAATCCAGGATCATACACCCCATTGACTTTGCAACCTATCAGTTCAGACCCACAGATGCCCCGCTTCTTTTGGCGACGTTGATGCTGGTGATCTATGTGGTCTGTCTGGCGTTTAGCGCTGTTATTTTAGGGCTTAGGAAGGGAAAAACCGGGGAAGGGGCTGATGGCGGGCAAAGGATCACCCGGAAACTGAACCCGGCTTATGGATGGCTGGGAATCACAGGATTCTTAGGCTTCCTTGGCATTCCGGTCTATCTCATGGAACAGCATGTGTGGCCTTTTTTCTTCTTTATCTTCTTTGGCTTTTTCGGATTTTTCTATGAAGCGAAGATGAGTGAAACACTGATGGATGAATGCTTTCTGGAAGAAAAAAGGAGGGCGCAGCTTACGGCATACAAGACTGGATTCGGGTTATTCTGGATCGTGACCTGGGTTATCGCTGTGGTAGGAAACCGTTTCAGCACGGATGTGATAGCGCTCATTTTCAGCATCTCTTCTCCGCTGATCATCGCATTGGTGATGTTTCTGAACCATTATCTGGTCTACAAATACGATACGGAGGAAGTGAATTAGAAATGGGGTAGAAGGTTTTACCTGTAATCTGAAGAAATACCGCCAGCTAAAAGGTTATACACAGGAACAGCTTGCCGGGATGGTGGGCGTCCGGAGAGAGACCATCATGCGGCTGGAAAAAGCCCAGTATAATCCATCGCTGAAATTGGCGATCGATATTTCCAGGGCAGTGGAAACACCAATCGAAGAATTGTTTATTTTTAAATGAAGGGGAGCCTCATCTGGGGCTCCTTTAAGCTTGCCGTTTTCCGCTCATAGACCTGGTCATCCGCTGTGAGATGGCTGCAGAGCAGAGGGGAGGAAGGGTCATACTCCGCGGCATGCTTAGGCCTGCCGTAGGGATTGGCATAGCAATAAAGGCAGCCATTGGGGCAGGTGTGGTAAAGTCCCAGGTCGATGCTGGAAATACAGCCGCATTCCTGGCGCTGGTTTTTGTCTTTGGCTGCATTCAAGGGAAAGCCGGCCAGCCGTTCAATGAGAGAGCGGTCGATGCAGCAGGCATGCTGGATGCCGTAGGAGGAAAGGTCGATGCGCTCCGAACAGGTGGCAAGGGATAATCCAAAGGAACGGGAGACACAAGCAAAACCTTCTGCCAAGGCAGCCTGTTCCCCGGCGGCAAAATCCCTGATCCCGGAAGATAGGAGCCTTCTGGAGATACTTGGATACCAGTCCAGAAAGCTGATGATGCACGTTTCCGTATAAGGGGCTAGTTGGGAAGCGAGCTTCTGGAACTGCTGGATGTGCCAGGAAATTGTATAATCACCGCCGAGCAGGATCGGGTCATAGCGCCAGATCACCCGCTCCTTCCCAATCCGGGAAGAGAGTTCCTGGAAAGTGTGGATCCGCTCTTTTTGGGAAGGGAGATTTCGTTCGATCTCTCTCCCATAAGGATTCAGGGTAAATTGAAAATAGTAGCAGTAAGGTTTTAGGGAAGAAAGGCTGGAAAGCATGGGGGCAGGGTTTTTGCTCCAGAAGACGATACAGTCCACGGTATCCGGGGTAAGCTGGATACGGCTGACCTGGCGTGGATTGTGGGGATTGCGGATGAGGACAAACTGCTCCTTGATACGGTGAAAAAACCACTGGGAATAGGAGGCTGGGATATCGGTTCGGCGGCTGGCGCTTAGGATCATGGCGGGGAACTCCTCTCTATGTAAAATAGTTATAATATAGTAAAATAGTTATATCATGAAATTGTAGGAATGCCAACTCTGAGATGGTAAAAAACAAAACGTTTTAGGAAAATTAAATAAAAAAGTTCGAAAACAATGGGCTAATTTGTAAAAATATGTTGACTGAAAGTGAAAATATGATAAAATATTTCTTATAAATCTATATTCAACGAAAAACGTTTCACCCATTATGTTTTATATCCCGGAATAATTGGTGAAAAGGGAAAAGAGAATACAGATTCCAAAAGTCAAATACCCCGCAGCAAGCTACGGGGCATCAAACTTGCAGCGCAACAGAGCTGCGGGGTATTTGACCCTCGCGGCAGTCGCCAAATGGACATGCAAGCATGTCCGCTTGGCTCGTTGCTCGCGGGAATAAAAGACAAAGGAGGTAAAGCTGTGTTCAAGTTCGTTGTAAAACGTATTATTTCCATTATCGTTACCCTACTGATCGTCTGTAGTCTAACCTTTTTTATGATGAAGATCATCCCGGGCGGTCCGTTTACCGGAGAAAGAAATCTTCCGGAGCAGGTCTTGGAGGCGCTGAATGAGAAATATCATCTGAATGACCCGATCCTGAAACAGTACGTGGATTACATGGTAGGGGTATTTACCTTTGATATGGGTCCGTCTTTCAAAAAGGTCGGGATTAATGTGGAGGATATCATCGCGGAAGCATTTCCCGTATCGGCAAGGCTCGGGGGAGTTGCGCTTTTGATTATCCTGATCGTAGGAGTTCCGCTGGGAATTTTGTCAGCTTTAAAGCAGGGAAAATACCAGGACTATATCATCACAGTGCTTGCGACACTTGGAATTGCGGTGCCTACCTTTGTTATGGGATCCCTGATGCTGTATATTTTCGGCGCGAAGCTAGGGTGGATACCAACGTATGGATTTGATACCTGGAAGCATTATATCGGCCCCTGCGTCTCCTTGTCGACATTTTCCATGGCGTTTGTCATGAGGCTAACGCGGTCCAGTATGCTGGAGGTGATGGGGCAGGATTATATCCGCACCGCCAAGGCGAAAGGCTTGCCAAGGCGGAAGGTAATCTTTAAGCATGCCTTGAAAAATGCTTTGATCCCCGTAGTCACTTATGTAGGACCTATGACGGCAGGGCTGATGTCAGGATCCTTCGTAACGGAGAAGATTTTTGCGATTCCGGGTATGGGGAAATTTTATGTGGAAGCGATCAATAACAGGGATTATACGGTCATTATGGGGACGACCTTTTTCTACGCAGCGATCGCAGCAACGATGATACTTGCTGTGGATATTGTCTATGCGATTTTAGACCCCAGGATCAAGTACCAGTAGGGAGGAAGGAGGCCGCAAATGGATAAGGAAAAGAAAATTACTCCACAGATGCTGAAAAGAGTACAGTTTAAGGAAGAGGACGCACAGGATGTCAGCGGGCCAAGCCTTACCTATCTGCAGGATGTCTGGAGAAGGCTGAAGAAAAATAAGCTTTCTATTTTCGGGCTTTGCCTGATTATTCTGATCATTGCGCTGGCGTTGTTCGGGCAGTTCCTGACCAAATATGATTATAGTACCCAGGATCTTACGATGAGCAACCTGCCGCCAATCCTCAAGTGCTATGACATTGGCGGGGAAAATTTGATTTATATACATAAGGAATATACCTTGTACGCGGTAACGCGGGACGGCGAGGTGCTTGAGCGGTACGAGCCGACGAAGGATCAGGCAGCTTTCCGTTCCAGGGAGTACCAGATTGACGGGACGACGGTTAAGCTGGATTATTCCGGCGCGGTGCGGGTGACTGCCCTGGAGAAAAAGGGGCAGATGGAAGAAGCTAAGAAGATTGAGAAGGTGACCTTAAGCCAGAATGGGAAAAAGCTGGATCTTAGCCAGAGCAAGACGGTCTGGAATAGATCCTATATCTTTGGAACGGACTATTTAGGCAGGGACTTATTTGCAAGGGTTATGTACGGAGCCAGGATCTCCCTGTTAGTCGCGCTGATGGCGGCGATCGTGCAGTTTTTCATCGGGATCCTCTACGGCGGCATAGCAGGTTATTTCGGCGGAAAAGTTGACAATATCATGATGCGTATTGTGGACATCATCAGTACCGTGCCGCTGACACTCTATGTAGTCCTTTTGATGGTGGTGCTTTCTCCGGGAATTGTAACGATCATGATTGCCCTGGGAAGTGTCTACTGGGTAGATATGGCGCGCCAGGTGAGAGGGCAGATCCTTACGATTAAAAACCAGGAATACGTCATGGCAGCGAGGACGATCGGGGCGTCTACCGGGAAAATCATGGTACGCCATCTGGTACCCAACGCAATGGGAGCCATCATCGTTACCTTGACAATGAGCATTCCCAATGCGATTTTTACAGAATCTTTCCTTTCCTTTATCGGATTGGGAGTCTCGGCTCCGGCTGCGTCCTGGGGGACACTGGCAAACGATGCTTTAAGCGGGCTGAGGACTTATCCGTACCAGCTGTTTTTCCCGTCGCTTTTTATCTGCCTGACGGTATTGGCGTTTAACTTTTTGGGGGACGGATTGAGGGACGCTTTGGATCCCAAACTGAGAAAATAGGAGGCCCGAGATATGGAAGATAAAATTTTGGAGGTCAAAAACCTCGAAACCTCATTTTTTACGCATGTAGGGGAAGTGAAAGCGGTCCGAAATGTCAGTTTTTCCGTGAAAAAAGGAGAAATTCTGGGAATCGTAGGAGAATCCGGCTCCGGGAAGAGCGTCAGCCTGATGTCCATCATGCAGCTGATCGAGCACCCGGGCAAGATCAAAAGCGGTGAAATCCTGTTTGAAGGCCAGAATCTTCTGAAAAAGAAACCGAAGGAAATGCTGGAGATCCGGGGAAAAGAAATCGCGATGGTATTTCAGGATCCCATGTCTTCCTTAAACCCGGTCTACAGGATCGGAAACCAAATTATGGAATCCATCCGTTATCATGACAAGACTACGAAGGAAGAGGCCAAGAAACGCGCGGTGGAACTTCTCAAGATGGTGGGAATCCCGTCTCCGGAAGAACGGCTCAACAGCTATCCCCATGAGTTTTCGGGCGGAATGCGCCAGAGAGTGATGATCGCCATGGCGCTTGCCTGCCATCCGAAGCTTTTGATTGCCGATGAACCTACAACGGCGCTGGACGTGACCATACAGTCCCAGATCCTGCGCCTGATGAAGAAAATCCAGGAACAGGAAGGGACGACGATCATTCTGGTAACCCATGACCTTGGAGTGGTGGCGGAGCTTTGTGACCGGGTCATCGTCCTGTACGGAGGAAAGATCATGGAAGAAGGGTCGGTGGAGGATATCTTCTATCATCCGCAGCATCCCTATACCAAAGGGCTGCTTCATTCGATTCCTTCCATCCATAATAATAAAGGCAGGCTGATTCCCATCCCGGGTTCTCCGCCAGACCTTTTGAATCCGCCGAAAGGCTGCCCGTTCTGTTACCGGTGCCCAAACGCCATGGAACTGTGCGTGGAGATGGAACCGTCACGGTATACGGTCAGCGAAAGCCAGAACTGCACCTGTTGGCTGCAGGATGAAGAAGTAAAGAAACTGCTGGCAGGAGAAGACGGAACGGGGGAATAAGCGATGGAAGAAAAAATTTTACTGAATGTGAAAAATCTAAAAAAATACTTTCCTGTTTCCGGCGGCATCCTGGAAAGGGAGAAGAAGTTTGTAAAAGCGGTGGATGATGTCAGCTTTTCTATCCGCAAAGGGGAGACTTTCGGGCTGGTAGGCGAATCGGGATGCGGTAAGTCCACCACGGGAAGGACGTTGATCCGTCTCTATGATGTGACGGAAGGGACGATCGAATACGACGGCGTGGATATCAGCAAGATGAAAGAAAAAGAGCTGTTCCCATACCGCAAAAAGATCCAGATGATCTACCAGGATCCTTACGCTTCTTTGGATGCCAGGATGACGGTGGCGGATATCATAGGGGAACCCTTGGAGGTACACCACATCGCTTCAGGAAGCAAGAAACAGGAGATTATCTACGACCTGCTGGGCAAGGTGGGACTAAAAAAAGACTATGCCAGCCGTTATGCCCACGAATTTTCGGGAGGACAGAGGCAGCGTATCGGAATCGCCAGGGCATTGGCGGTACAGCCGGAATTTATCATCTGTGACGAGCCGATTTCCGCATTGGATGTTTCCATCCAGGCGCAGGTGGTCAACCTCCTGGAAGACTTCCAGGATGAGATGGGCTTTACCTACCTGTTCATCGCCCATGACCTCTCGATGGTAAAACATATCTCTGACCGGATCGGCGTGATGTACCTGGGCAAGCTGGTGGAGGTGACAGAAAGCGACGAGCTCTATGACCATCCCCTTCATCCATATACGAAGGCGCTGCTGTCTGCGATTCCGATTCCTGACCCTAGGCTGACCAGGAGCATGAAGCGGGAAATCCTGGAAGGAGACGTCCCATCTCCATTGAATCCGCCGTCAGGCTGCCGTTTCCGTACGCGGTGCAAATATGCGACGAAAAAGTGCGCCGAAGTGGAACCGGAAATGAAGGAAATTGAAAAAGGCCATTTCTGTGCCTGCCATTTATATGAAAAATAAAGAAGGAGGATGAGTATGGATCAAAGAGACAGGCTTTTAGCAGAAAAATTAGTCAATTATTGTGTCAGCGTAAAACCTGGAGACAAGGTATGGCTGCAGACCAGCGACGATGTGGCGACGCCTTTGATGGTAGAGCTGATCAAGGCAGTGTACAAAGCGGGAGGGATCCCATTTGTGCGAGTAGAGGTGGCGACGATCCAGAGATCCCTTTTAATGGAATGTACGAAGGAGCAGATGGAATTGAAGTTTAAAAATGACTTCGACCTGCTCCGGGAAATGGACTGCAGCATTGTAATCCGCGATTTCAAAAACGCTTCCGAGCTTTCGGACGTTCCGGATGAAAAAATCAAGATTCAGTCCATGGCATCCCTGGAGATGAGACGCTACCGTGTGGACAATATGCGGTGGGTTCTCCTCAGGTATCCCAGCCCTTCCATTGCGCAGCTTGCGGGGATGAGTGAGGAAAAATACGCGGATTTCCTTTATCGTGTGTGCACGATGGATTACCAGACGATGTCAGACAATATGGACGCGCTGGTAAAACGGATGGAGGCAGCCGACCAAGTACATATTTTGGGAGAAGGCACAGATCTTCGGTTTTCCATCAAGGGGATTCCTGCCATCAAATGCGACGGCAAGATGAATATCCCGGACGGTGAAGTCTATACGGCTCCGGTGAGGGATTCCGTCAACGGATATGTCACCTTTAATATCCCTTCCTTGTACCAGAGCAAAACCTTCGAAAATATCCGCCTGGAATTTAAGGACGGAAAAATTATAAAAGCCACCTGCAATTATGAGAAAGAATTGAATGATATTTTAGATACGGATGAGGGCTCCAGATATCTGGGAGAATTTTCCTTTGGCTGCAACCCGCTGATTACAGAAGCGACCAACGACGGCAGCATTGATGAGAAGCTGGCAGGCTCCATCCACCTGACGCCGGGAGATTCTTATGAGAATGCCCCGAATGGGAACCATTCGGCGATCCATTGGGATCTGGTCCTTTCCCAGACGCCGGAGTATGGGGGCGGGGAAATCTGGTTTGATGGGGAACTGATCCGGAAGGACGGCCTGTTCGTTCCGGAGGATTTAAAACCTTTGAATCCATAAAGCGATCATAGAATAGAATGGGGGTAACGAAAGTGAAGCATCATCTTAGATTTCGCCAGGTTCATCTGGACTTTCATACAGCAGGCTCCATTCCGGGAATCGGAGAGGAATTTGACGCCGAAGAATTTGCCAGGACTTTAAAAGAAGCCCATGTGGATTCGGTTACCTGTTTTTCCAGGTGCCACCACGGATGGCTGTATTATGACAGCAAACATTTTCCGGAAAGAGTGCACCCGAACCTGAAGAACAGAAACCTTTTGAAGGAACAGATAGAAGCGTGCCACAAATATGACATCAAGGTGCCGGTTTACACAACGGTACAGTGGGATGAACAGATTGCGAAGGAGCATCGGGAATGGCTGGTGTCTGACCCTTCCGGGGCGCCCTTTGGGCAGCCGGTTTTTAAGCCGGGGTTTTACCGGAATTTGTGCCTGAATACCGGGTATGTGGATTATTTGAAAGAGCAGGTGGCGGATGTTTTGGAATGCCTGGGTACTGTGGACGGCTTGTTTTTGGATATCCTGAATATTAAGCCGTGCTGCTGCCCGAATTGCGTCAAGGAAATGCAGGAGCGGGGGATGAATCCGGAGGATGAGACAGAACGCTATGAATTTGCCCAGATTGTCATGGACCGTTTCAAACAGGATATGACGCAGTTTATCCATAAGCTTCAGCCAGGCTGCCCGGTTTTCTATAACGTGGGATTTATCAGCAGCAGGCATAGGAACGCGTTGGATGCCTTCACGCATCTGGAGATTGAGTCGCTGCCGGGAGGCTCCTGGGGGTATGACCATTTTCCTGTGACAGCCAGATATACACGGACATTGGGGTTGGATTTCATGGGGATGACTGGAAAATTCCATACCGACTGGGGGGATTTCTCTTCGTTCAGGAATCCGGCGGCCCTGGAGTATGAATGTTTCAAATCCTTGGCTTATGGAGGAAAATGTTCCATCGGGGATCAGCTCCCGCCGGATGGGAAAATATCTGCGCCGGTCTATGATTTGATCGGAAAGGTCTATAAGCAGGTAGAAGAAAAGGAACCTTGGTGCGACCATGTGACGCCCGTAGCAGAAGCCGGGATCTTGATCCCGGAGGAATTCATGAGGGCGGGAACCCCTCTCGTGACAGAGGAGTTAAACGGCGCCGTGAAGCTGTTCACTCAGATTGGCATCCAGTTTAATGTAATCGATTCCAGGGAAGACTTTTGCAAATACCGTCTGCTTGTGCTTCCTGATAAGATCCCGGCGGAAGAGGGGCTTGAAGGGAAATTGGAAGATTTCCTCCAAAAAGGCGGGAAAATCCTTGCCTCTTATCATTCGGGAATGACAAGGGAGGGAAAAGCGGCGGATTGGATGCCGGCGGATTACCTGGAAGAAGCGCCCTATAGCCCGGATTTTGTTGTGATGAAGGGTGAGCTTGGAAAAGGCGTTTATGAGGATACAGAATATGTGATGTATGGCAAAGCCGCCAGGGTAAAGGCCAAGGATGGGGCGGAAGAATTGCTCTTGGTCAATGTTCCTTATGCAAACAGGACTTGGGACCATTACTGCAGCCACAGGCATTTTCCAAGCTCTGGAACGTATGGGTATCCGGGAGCGGTGAGAAAAGGGGAAGTCATTTACTTTGCCCATCCAATCTTTGGGACATTCCAGAAATATGGCTGCGGATGGATCAAGACGATGGTTGAAAACGCGGTGGATCTGCTCTTGAAAGAAAGGCTGGTGGCCTATACCGGCCCTAGTACCCTTGAGGTTGTCCTCGAAGATCAGACGGAAGAAAAGCGGGAGATCCTGCACCTTTTGCATTATATCCCGCAGCGCCGTGCGGAAGAACTGGATATTTTGGAGGATGTCATTCCTCTCTATGAGATTCCAGTTTCAATAAAAGAAGGGGAAAACCCCTTCGTGGGAGTGAAAATCGTTCCGGAAGGGCGAGAGCTTCCTTTTACTAAAAAAGAAGGGAGGGTAGAATTCGTAGTCCCCGAGGTAAAGGGACATGCAATGGTAGAAATCAGTTATCAAGGAAAAGAGTAAAGGAGAATATGCGTATGATGAAAAAAATATTGGCAGGCATTCTGGCATTCGGTATGGGAATTTCGCTGCTGGCAGGAGCCGGGCAGGATGTCAAGGCAAGTGAATCAGACGGTTCGGTAAAGGCGATTTCTTTCAACATCGGCCAGGAGCCGACGACTTTGGACCCGGGTCTGAACTCGGGCGTGGATGGGACGATGATCATCACCCATCTCTATGACGGGCTTTTGAGGGAACGTAATCATGAAATGGTTCCAGCTACAGCAGAAAGCTATGATGTCAGCGACGATGGGCTGACCTACACCTTCCACCTGAGGGAAGACGCAAAATGGTCCGATGGAGAGCCTGTACGGGCGCAGGACTTTGAATTTGCCTGGAAGAGGGTACAGGATCCGGTTGTTGCATCTACCTATTCCTGGATCTTTGATTCGGGAAATATTGAATCCTACAGGGCAGTGGATGACCAGACCTTTGAGGTAACTCTGACAGCTCCGACACCGGTGTTCTTAAGCCTTCTTGGAAATGCAACCTTTATGCCGCTCCGTGAGGACGTAATCGACTATGAGGATGGCGGCTGGGCGGTTGACCCGGAAAAAGTAGTCACCAATGGACCATTCTATATGGATAGCTATGCGGCAGGCGACAAGCTGGTTATGAAGAAAAACGAGAATTATTACGATGCTGAAAACATTAAGATTGATGAGATTACAGCGTTGATGATCGTGGACCAGACCACAGCCCTGACCGGATATGAATCCGGGCAGATCGATGCCATCTTTGCCGTACCGCCGGCAGAGATTCCGAGGCTTTTGACGGAAGAGCCGAATTTTATGGTTTATGAAAGCAATTCCGTGAACTTCTATTGCTTCAATGTCAATGAGGCGCCCTTTGACGATATTCGGGTACGTCAGGCATTCTCCTATGCCATTGACCGTACAGCAATCTGCAACGATGTGTTAAAGAGCGGAGATGTTCCAGCATACTCCATGGTGCCGGGCGTCATCTATGATGACGAAGGGGTTCCCTTTAACCAGCAGAGCGGTGATTACGGAATTCCGACGGATCTTTCCAAGCTTGAGGAGGCAAAACAGCTTTTGGCGGACGCCGGGTACCCGGATGGGGAAGGATTTCCGGAATTCGAGATCCTGTACAACACCAATGAGAGCAACAAGGCAGTCTGCGAAGCATTGCAGCAGATGTGGTCTGAGAACCTTGGCGTAACCTGTACGCTGGTAAATATGGAATCCGCTGTATTCCACCAGACCCGCGTAGCCCATGATTTCCAGGTATGCCGAGGAGGATGGGTAGGCGATTATGCGGATCCGTTGACTCATCTGGAACTGTATGTAACGGACAATCCCAGCAACTATGCAGGCTTTAGTGATGAAACCTATGATAGTCTGATCGCAGAAGCAAGCGAACTGTCAGGCGCGGAACGGTTTGACAAATTTTATGAAGCGGAAAAGATCCTGATGGAGAGCTATGCTTATATGCCGATTTCCTATGAAACGGATACCACCCTGGTCAACAATGATAAGATCGTAGATTGGGAATGGCTGTCTACCTCCAGCCCGTCCTTCGTTTACGCGGATGTCATTCAGTAAGTGGGGAGAACTAACGGAAGATTTGCCTGTAAAGGGCACGAGGGAATGGGTTTCCATTCCCTCCATTTTTTATGGAGAAATTAGCTTGTATTCTGGAAGGATTTGTCATATGATGAAACGTATAGCACCATATTTGAAGAAAAATTTGGAGGAGGAAGCAACGTTATGGACACCAACCATTTAAAAGAACTGCTAAGGAAACGTCAGCCTGAAATCCTGGAAGGCATTAAAGCCAGCATCCGAATCGACAGCGTAAGAGGCGTGCCCGAGGACGGCGCCCCCTATGGCAAAGGACCCAAGGAAGCCCTGGAATATGCGTTAAATCTGGGGAAAACGTTCGGATTCCGGACGAAAAATGTGGATAACCGCGCCGGCTGGGTGGAAATCGGCGAGGGAGAGGAGATGGTGGCAGTACTGGGGCATCTGGACACCGTTCCCCTGGGGGACGGCTGGACGCATCCGGGATTGGAAGCCATAGAGGAAAACGGCAGGATCTATGGAAGGGGGATCTTGGATGACAAGGGCCCGACGATCGGAGCTATCTATGCCCTGAAAGCGATCCAGGATCTGGGGATTCCGCTGGATCGGAGGATCCGCGTGATCTTCGGGACGGATGAGGAGAGCGGCTGCAGCTGCATCCGCCACTATGTGGACAGCGGGGAAGAGATCCCGGTGATGGGATTTACGCCGGATGGAAGCTATCCGCTGATCTTTTTTGAAAAGGGAATGACGACGCTCCGTATCGGAAAGGAGCATGTGGAAGAAGGAGAGAAAAAGATTCTTCGCTTTGAAGGCGGTACCGCCGCCAACATTGTCACCCAGGAGTGCGTCCTGGAAGTGGAAGGCGACCTTGAGGTGGAAGAGGCAGAAGGCGTGACGGTGGAGAAGAAGGATGGAATCACCAAGGTTCTGGCAAAGGGCAAAAGCTCTCACGGAAGCAAGCCGGAAAACGGCGTCAATGCAGCGATCCGTCTGTTAAAGGCCGTCCGGGGCAACCACTTCGGAGGGGACTTCCAGCGTTTGACGGATTTCCTGCTGGACAAGATCGGAACCGAGACCAACGGCGAAACCTTAGGGATCCGCTATTTCGATGAGGAGACTGGCGAGACGACGGTGAACTTAGGGGTTCTCAGATACAGTTCAGATCGGATGGAAGCATCCCTGGATATCCGTTATCCCAAGAACGGGGAGGCGGATCGGGTCTATGAAAGGATGAAAGAGAATCTGGATCAATATGGGCTTGAGATCCTTAGCTGCTCTACGGTGAAGGCGCTCTATAAGCCGAAGGATTCCGAACTGATCCAGAAGCTGATGAAGGTCTACCGGGAAGGAACCGGAAGGGACGACGAACCTCTCGCCATCGGAGGCGGAACCTATGCCAAAATGTTCCCCAATATGGTGGCATTCGGTCCGACGTTTGAGGAAGATGAAGAGACCATCCACCAGCCCGATGAATATGCCGAGATCGACAAGCTGATGCTTTGCGTTGAGCTCTCAGCGGCAGCGATGGTGGAGATGGCTGTAAAATAAGAAAATGCCGCTCCGGGCTGCGGCATTTTGGCAGAGCGGCTGTTTTAAATGCGGCTTAAAAGAAGTGCAGCTCCTTCGAAAGCTTGCTGTGGGTAAATGACAAACCCCTCAGGATTCAGCTTGATCCGGCAGTCAGCTCCGAACTGTGACTTCACCGTCCAGGTACCGGCAGGGAGCAATCCCTGAAGGTCCTTGGAGGGCTGGTCAAAGGAATGATAGACCAGCAGGATTTCGTCGCCTGACTGGCGGGTCAATGCCTGGGCTCCTCTTAAGTGATGCTGATTGTTGGTGGAATTGCGGAAAAGGAGCGATCTGCCGCATTTGATGATGTCTTTTGCCTGTCTGTAAAACTCTGCAGCCTGCTTTACTGTTTCCCATTTTTCATCTTCCAATTCCAGGATGTTTCCGGACAGGCAGAACCTTCCAAGCATGGCGGAGGTTAAGCGGTACTGGACTTCCCGGAGGGACAGCTCCTTTGAGATGACCGCCCAGATCTGGCTCTGGCGCGGCAGGATCAGCGGATGGAGGTTTGCGGCGATATAGGGGATTTCGCTGCACTCGTGGGCATCCGAAAAGGAACTCATGGCAGTTAAGGTCATCATGGAGGGTTCCAGGCGGTGCCCCCCGGAAGCACAGTTTTCAATGACCAGATCGGGAAGCTCTCTGCGGATCAGCCGGAAGAACGTAAGCACGGCCTCCATCTGGGCGCGCAGCCCTTCCCCGGGGCTTTCCGCTCCGTCGCAGCCGGCGCCGATGGAGCCGTTATAATCCACTTTTAGGTATCGGATTTCCTGGCTTCTCAAAAATCCGATGACTTTCTCCTTCAGATACTCGATGACTTCAGGATGCCTGAAATCCCAGAAACGCCGTATGTTTCCGGTTTGGATGAGAGTTCCGTTACGGGTAAGGTGAAGGGAATCGAAGGGGCTTCCGTGAACGTAAGCGCCTTTCGTAGTTACCTCAAACTCCATCCAGACTCCCAGAGACATTCCAAGAGACTCAAGTTCCAAAGAGAGGGGGCGAAAGCCTTCGGGAAATTTATCCGGATCGATTTCCCAGTCTCCATTTCCAGCCTGTGGGTCGGTGCTTTCCACAGGCTTTTTGCTCCAGCCGGCGTCGATCACCAGATAAGAGATCCCGAGAGGCTGCAGCTTGTGTGCCAGAGCAGTGATTTCGCTGTGGGACGGACTTCCCCAGGTCGTGCACCATTCGTTAAACAGAATGGGGAGTTCCGCCTCGGGCTCTGGCTGCAGGTCCGCATATTTCTGGAACATCCCGGTAAGGTACTGACAGGCATCCCAAAGCCCATCGGCGCTGACGCTGAGGAAGGCTTTCGGTGCGAGAAAGGATCCTCCGTCTGGAATCTCCTTGCTCCAGCCACCGAATTCGCGGTCTGCGAGCCCTCCGGAGAGGGAAAAGCAGTCGCCGTCCCTGGTAAATTCCATCTGCCAGGAGGAGTTGGATGCAACCTGGGCGCTCCAGAAGATGTGATGTTCCATGTCTTCCACGCATCCAAAAGGGAACCATCGCTTGACCGGATGGGAGCCAAGGACGCCGTAACGCTCGCTCTCCGGGAAACACCGGTACCAGGATGGTTCCAGATTCAGATCCTCCACCGTGTCTTCCGTATGCTTTCCTTCCAGGCTCCAGCCGCCGCGAAAACGATGCAGTTTGATTTTTTCGGGGGCATCGTCCCTTTGGAAGGGGCTTAAGTTGTCCAGGGAAAAACTGGTAAGCAGGTCCAGCCGGAGCGTCCGCCCGCTCTGGTTGAGAAAACGGGTGGATACTTCCACACCGCTTTCCCCCAGGGTGTATTCCACGGTATGTTCAACCCAATAGCCTTCTTCAGCTTTGAGGATGGTGGTGATGGAGAGCTTGTTTTGGCTCTCCCATTTCTCCTGCTTGACATAGCGGAGCGCTTCCGTGGAATAGCCGTACTTTAAGGTTCCTCCAGCGCCTGGGCTTTGCGGATGATGGGAGAGGGAGAGATGGCAGAGGCTGCCCACGCTCCAGGCGCTGCACACATTAGGGGGCTTTCCCAGGGTTTCCCTGCGCTCTTCGTAGCAGCTCTCAAGGCCTGCAGGCAGCAGGACCATGGACACATGACCGGAGGCAGGATCGATCAGGTAACGGAGAAGAAAATTTCCCAAAGGATAATCTTTGTAAGTCATAGTAACGTTCCTTTCACAGTTTAAATGGTAATACGAACCTTATTACAAATTATAATGCGTTTGATAAAAAAAGCCTCCCAGAAAAATGACTTGTTACCGTGCAATTTTTTGCTTATTTCGGGGCTTTGCCGCGCAGCCGCCGAAGAATACAGAAATTCCTTGACAGACCACCAATCCCCATGATATGATTCGATTCATACAAACGCTTCGGATCCAGAGGATTCGGGGCGTGAGAACAGACCTGTGAGGGAGTAGTTTGCAGCCGCCTGGCTGTGATAATATCAACATAATGATGCGAATCTGGTATTATCTTAAAAAATGAGACTCATGGATTATGGGAGCAAAGTTTCCCGTAGTCCATGAGTTTTTTTATGGCATGGAGAGAAGCCGGGAGAATGCCGTTTTGATCCGTATTGCCAGGGAGATCTACTGCCACAGGGCTCAAAGCAAAAGAAGAGGAGGAGAAGAATGAGTATCTTCGCATTGTTTACGCTGGCGGTAGGCCTGTCTATGGATGCCTTCGCCGTATCAGTCTGTAAGGGGCTGGCGCTTCCAAAGGTGAAGCTTTGGCATATGGTGCTGGTGGGATTGTGGTTTGGAGGCTTTCAGGCGCTGATGCCAGCCATCGGTTATTTCCTGGGAGCGCAGTTCAGCAGTTACATTTCGAATTTTGATCACTGGATCGCCTTTATCCTGCTGGGAATCATCGGAGGAAGCATGATCAAGGAGGCGCTGGAAAAGGACGATGAGGAGGAATGTCCCGATGCAGGCTTAGGAGTAAAGACCATGTTTCTGATGGCGGTTGCCACCAGCATTGATGCGCTGGCAGTGGGGGTGACACTGGCATTTCTGAAGGTAGATGTGGTGAGCTCTGTATTGTTCATCGGGGTGGTGACCTTTGTGATCTCTGCCGTGGGGGTTCGCATTGGAAATATATTCGGAACCAAATATAAATCGAAAGCCGAACTTCTTGGGGGAATTATTCTGATTATTCTGGGAATTAAAATACTTTTGGAACATCTTATGGGAGGTTGAAGAAATGCCGGAAATTGCTTGACAGTATATGCGAAGAGTGTATAATTAAAGTATAGTTTTGCACATAAATATCTGTGTCTCCCGTTGACAGGAGGTGTTTCTATGAAAAAAGCGTTTAATCTCATGGATTATTTGATGTCGTCAGGAAGCCGGATTTCCAAGATCCGCGAATGGCAGAAGGCGCAGGGGGTGTATGTCCCCACGTTTCTCGTTGCAGATATTGCCACCAGATGTAATCTGAATTGTCCCGGGTGTTACAAGCGCTGGATTCAGGTGGATTCCTCCGAACGGCTGTTGTCTGTCAACGAGTGGGATAGTATTTTCAGGCAGGCGGAACAGCTGGGAGTGAGATTCATTTTTTTCACCGGCGGGGAACCCTTCCTGAATAAGAAGGTTTTGGAGAGAGCGGGCTGTTATTCGAATATTTGGTTCGGAGTGTTTACCAGCGGGACGCTTCTGGATGAGGAGAATTTGAAGTTTTTGAGCGACCACCGAAATCTGGTGCCGGTTCTGTGCCTGGAGAGCTGTTCGGACATTGATCTTGCACGCATGGGCAGGGGCTCGCTGCTTTATGGGAGCTTGATGCGCACTATGGAAAGCCTGGCTGCAAAGGATCTGATCTATGGCGTCTCAGTGGGGCTGACCAAGGGGAACCGCGCCAGGGTATCCCAGCAGAGCTTTTTGAGGGAATTATATCGAAGGAAATGCAATGCCGTGGTCTACATCGAATATGAGCCGGATGAAGTGAACAAGAATCATCTTCTGCTTTCCCTGGAGGAGCGGAATGTATTCGAGCAGGAGCTTGCCGACAGGCAGAATGAGTTTGACGAGATGCTGCTTAGTTCCTTTAACCGGGACGGCAAGGTCGTGTACAAGCTGAGGACAGAGGGCGAACCGATGGTGCACATCACTGCCTCCGGTCTGATGAAACCCAGGTGGAACAAGCAGATAGAAGGAATCAATATTCGGGAGCACACGTTAAAAAATATCCTGAGCCAGCCGATGTTTGAAGGCATAGGCAGGGAGGTTTGGACAGAAGAAGATACAGAGTTAAAAGAATCCGTTTAAAAGCGGATTCTTTTTTTGTGGGTCCGATAACCTTTCCGCTAGTTCCTGCGTCTAATAGACAGCAGCTCAGCTATCAGGCTGAAGCATGCAGCAGATGGAAGAATTTACATTTTGATTACAAAACCATGTATATTTTTGCGCGGCTGTTTCGCTATACTATATTCATGGCTGACGGACAGATCGAATGTGAAGGGATTGCATTCGCAAGAGATAGACGGAGCAGGACCGGAAAGGATTGATTATGAGATACTTATTAAGGGATTATGTAGAAAAACTGATAGAGGAAGATTTGGTAAGGGCATATGATTTGAACGGAATGGGGGATACGTCCATCGGGCTTGTGACCTATGATTCCAGGAAGACCGGGAAAAACGGGATCTTTATCTGCAAGGGCAATGCATTCCGCGCAGAATATCTGAGGGAAGCGCTGAATGGCGGATGTATCTGTTACATCGCGGAGAAACAGTACGAGACGGAGAAAGCGTCCGCATGGATCGAGGTGACGGACATCCGGAGAGCTATGCCGGTACTGGCAGAGATGTTTTACAATACTTCCGAACACCAGGTACGTCTTACGGCCATTACAGGAACAAAGGGAAAGACCACGACGGCGTATTATCTGAAAGCGATCCTGGATGCTTGGGAACGAAAAAAGGGAGGCAGGGAGACCGGATTTTCCACCTCTATTGAGACCTATGACGGGAAGGAGAGGAGACCTTCTCTCCTGACTACACCGGAAGCATTGGAGCTGCATGAACATATTTGGAATGCCGAGGAGCAGGGGCTTTCGTTTTTTACCATGGAGGTCTCCAGCCAGGCGCTGAAGTACCACAGGGTGAGACGGCTGGACTACGAGGTAGGAGTGTTCCTGAATATTTCCGAGGATCACATTTCCCCGGCAGAGCATGAAAGCTTTGAGGATTATTTCAGTTCCAAGCTCTCCATGTTCCGGCAGGTGAGGACGGCGTGCGTCAATCTGGACAGCGATTATTCCGAACGGATCCGGAAGGCAGCTCGGCTTGCTGGAAAAGTGATCACCTTCGGGACAAAAGGGAATCCGGATATCTGGGGACACGACGTGACCATACATAAAGATAAGATTTCCTTCCGGGTGTACTGTGACCGGTTCCATGAGAAGTTCAGCCTCAGGATGCACGGGCTCTTTAACGTGGAAAATGCACTGGCAGCCATAGCGGCGGCATATGCCTATGAGATTCCGGTGGAGTGCATGCAGGAAGGGCTTGCAGACGTCCAGGTGGAAGGAAGGATGGAAGAATTCGAGAGCCGGAACCGGAAGCTGGTGGCGATCGTGGATTATGCCCACAACCGTCTGAGCTTTGAGAAGCTTTTCGATTCCGTGTTTAAGGAATATCCCGATTACCGGATTGTGACCGTGTTCGGCTGCCCTGGGGACAAGGCGTTTAACCGGAGGAGGGACTTAGGGCTGGTGGCAGGATTGTTTTCCGACCAGGTCTACCTGACTACAGATGATCCGGGTACGGAATCTGTGGCAAAAATTGCCGGGGAAATCTCCAGATATGTGGAGATGGTGGGCTGTCCCTGTACCACGATAGAGGACCGTACCCTGGCAATCCGTAAGGCAGTGGAATGTGCAGCAGGCAAGACCGTGGTGCTGGTACTTGGGAAAGGAAACGAGGGAAGGCAGCGTTTTGGTCAGACGATCTGTGAATGCCCAAAGGATGCGGAGGTCGTCCGGAAAAGTATCCTTCAATATGATAAGAACTGTATGCGTACAGTAGCTATGGGGAGTTTTTGAAAAAGCGGACGTCCAGACAGCGTCCGCTGCGGCATTCTTTCGGAGATCATGGCAAGGAACCGGGAAAGCGCGGAAGGAAATCGGTCAGGACCCTTGAGAAAAGCAGATAGGCATGGTACACTGATAGCGTATCTAAAGGGGCTGCAAAAGGATTTCTAAAGGGTGCTTTGGCGGCCATGAAGAAAGAGAAGGTGAACGGCAGATGAAAAAGATCATTCTGGCTTCCGCTTCCCCCAGAAGGCGGGAGCTTTTAAAGCAGGCTGGATTTTCCTTTGAAGTGATGGAAAGCGATGCGGAAGAAGTGACGGATAAAACCGCTCCTGACGAGGTGGTAAAGGAGCTGTCTTCGATTAAGGCGAAGAGTGTGCTGGGTCTTGTCCAAGGAGATGCCCTGGTGATCGGTGCGGATACGATCGTGGCTCTTGACGGGAGGATCCTTGGAAAGCCTAAGGACAGGGCAGATGCGGCAAAGATGCTCTCCGGCTTAAGCGGCAGAACCCATCAGGTCTACACAGGGGTCAGCCTGTTTTTCAGAACCGGGGAAACGGTGGAGAGCAAGAGTTTCTGTGAGGAGACGGATGTGGCCATGTATCCCATAGAGCCTGCGGAGATCGAGTGGTATCTGAACTCCGGAGAGCCCTTTGACAAAGCGGGAGCTTACGGGATCCAGGGGAAAGCCGCTGTTTTTGTAAAAAGTATCAGAGGAGACTACAACAATGTGGTGGGTCTGCCTCTGGCGAGAGTCTATCAGGAAATCAAGGCGTGGATCAAAGACGAAGGAGAATCGATGAGGTGAAGAACCGAATATTGGTAGTGGAGGATGATACAGCCATCTCGGAACTGATCTGTATGAATCTGACGGTGGCAGGTTATGAAGTGAAGGCTGTCTTTGACGGGGATGAGGCGGAGAAAGCGGTCAGAACACAAGGAGATTTTGACCTGGCGCTTCTGGATATCATGCTGCCGGGAAAAGATGGCTTTGAGTTGATGGAGCTGATGCAGAAAAAGAAAATACCGGTCATCTACCTCACGGCAAAGGGGGATGTGGGCTCCAAGATCAGGGGCTTAAGGTCCGGCGCGGAGGATTATATCGTAAAGCCCTTCGAGGTGCTGGAGCTTCTGGTGCGTGTGGAGAAGGTGCTGGAGCGTACCGGCAGACAGATCAGCAGGATCAATGTAGCGGATGTGGAGATCAACCTGACGGAGCATGTGGTTCTGAAAAATGGCGAAGAGATTAGCTTAAAGCCGCTGGAATACGATCTCTTGGTGCTCCTGGCAAAAAATAAAAACGTAGCGTTTTCCAGGGAGCAGCTTCTAAGCGACGTGTGGGGCAGCGATTATCTGGGAGAGACCAGAACCGTAGACGTCCATATCGGACAGCTCCGGAAGAAACTCGGATTTTCCGAGGTGATCAAGACCATTCCTAAGATCGGATACCGTCTGGAGGATTAGCGGATGAAATTATGGGTGAAAATATCCCTTCTCATGGGCGTGATCCTGTTTCTTGCCATGGGGATTTTCGGCGGGGGGATCATTTACCAGACCTTGGAGTACAACCGGAATCAGATGGTGGAAAGCAGCCAGGAACAGATGAAGGTCAATGCCGCTGTGCTGGCAAAGGAGATCGGCGACCGTTCCATGGAGCAGTTCGGCGATACAACACAGAGATCCTATCTCACTTATTTGGTTCAGAAATATGGCGGGCGGGATTATATGCTGTTAAAGGACGGCGAGGTGGTTGCCAACCAGACCAGCTATCGTCTCCTTCCAGGCCAGGAGGGGCGCTGGCAGACAACGGAAATTGAATATGAAATCCAGAAGACCGGGGGAAGATACATTCTGGTCATGGGGCAGAGATTAGGAACAGGAAGCCGGGATCATTACAAGCTGGTATTGGTCAAGGAGATCACCTCGCTTTACGAGGAGCTTTTTAAACAGGTGGGGATCTTTTTGATCCTCTATCTTGTGGTGATTTTTTTTGCTGTGGACATCACGTTTTGGCTGGTGAGGATGGTACTGAAGCCCATGCGGGAGCTGGAGGAGACGGCCATGGCGATCAGTGAAGGGGATTTGAGCCGCCGGATCCGGATCAGGCGGAACGATGAAGTGGGAAAGGTGAGCGTAGCATTCAACCAAATGGCTGACCGTGTGGAGTACCAGATGGCGCAGCTTGAGGATGTGTCGGAGCGGAGACTGCAGCTTCTGGGAAGCCTGACGCATGAGCTGAAAACCCCCATGACTTCCATCATCGGCTACTCGGATACGCTCCTTCATGTGAAGATTTCCAAGGAACAGGAAAAGAAGGCGCTGGAGCATATCAATTCGGAGTGCCGCCGTCTGGAACGCCTTTCCGGGAAACTGATGTTCTTGATTGGGCTGTATGACGAAAACCGTGTTTTAAAAGAGGTATACCCCGTGGAAAAGCTTCTGAAGGGTGTAGAGGCAATGGAACGCTATCACATGGCGCAGGCGGGGATCACCCTGGAGATTTCCTGCAAGGCGGATACGCTGTTGATGGATGTAGATCTGATGGAAAGCCTTTTGATCAATCTTCTGGATAATGCGATCAAGGCATCGGGAAAGGGAGACCGGATTCTTCTCCTGGCAGAGAAAAACCGGATCTGTGTGAAGGATTATGGGAAAGGGATTCCCAAGAGTGAAATTTCCAAGGTGACAGAAGCCTTCTACATGGTGGACAAATCCAGAAGCAGAAAAAATGGAAGCCTAGGCATGGGGCTTGCCTTGTGCCAGAAGATCGCGGCGCTCCACGACGCCTATCTGGAGATTACCAGCGAGTTGGGAAAAGGAACCGAGATCACTGTGGTATTCCCGCCGCAGCAGGAAGGGCAAAAGGAGGAATCGCTATGAAAAGGAAAGGATATATCCTGCTGATGGGGCTATCCGTCATGCTCCTTTTTTCCGGCTGCGGCGGGGACTCCAGGGTACAGATTGTGGAGCCTAAGGAAGCTGTGAAAGGAAATCCAGGAGAGACGGATACCAGGACGGTGAGGGAGCAGGTCCAGGCGCCAGGAGAGCTGAAGGTGACATGCCAGTCTCCCTCCGTTACAGTCTCCGTGGATGCCAATGTTACGGTGCCGGATGTGGACGGCATTAAAATCAAGAAGACCACAGCGAGGGAATTTACAGAGTTGGAGCTGGAACAGATCCAGGAAGCGTTGTTGGGGGAGAAAAAAGTTTTTATCGATGAATCTATGCTCTGGGACAGCAGCATGACAGAGGCGTTCTATGAGAATTGGCAGGAAGCGCCGGGGGAGGAGACGGAGAAGACTTCGGAAGAGCAGGAACAGGAGACGTCCGCGATGCCCCAGATGGACGCAGCCATCAGTGAGGAGCCATTTTCCTTTGAAAAGCTGTCACAGGCTGCAGCTGCTTTCCTGGAAGACAAAGAAGAAGAAAAGCTTATGGAAATGGGAATGTGGATTGCAAAAGGGGGCGCAGCCTATGGGGGAGAATCCAGGAACCGCCTTGCCCTGACAAAGCTTTCCAACTGGAATTCCTTCTATGAAGAACTGTCCATGGGAGAGGCAGGAGGGCTCTCGGCAATCAAATCTCTCAGTGTTTCCCAGCTGGTGGAGGCGTTCCGCAAACAATATCCGGAAGAATGGATCAGCGCCGTGGTGATAGGAAAGGAAGATTTCTACACGGTGGAGCTGTCAGAAATCGGGACAGACAGTATGTACGGTGCCAGGTCGGTCAACTGGTACCGCTCCTGGGGTGTGGAGTACCCTGGAGAAGGCGATGACAACAACAGCGGCGTGTTCAGCGACCAGCAGCAGGAACTGATGGAAGAGAGTGACCGCCTGATCGGGAAGATAGGCTGGGACAATATAGACCGTGCATACAGCCGGGTATGCCCTGTCTATGTTTATAATGTCTATGACGGAGAGGAGGAAATCCGGCTGGACGGTGTGAGAAGCCGGTATACAAGGGTTGTCGACAAGATTCCGGTCACAGCAACCGACCAGACGGGAACCAGCCTTTACAGGGAGAATACCGAGGTTTACTGGCCTTACGAAAGCATTACCCTGACCTTTGATGAAGGCGGGTTAGTCTCTTTTCAGTGGGAGAACCCCCAGATCATTTCGGATTGGAAAGAGGAAGATGTATTCCTTTTGCCCTTCGGGGAGATCCAGGAGATTTTTGAAGAGATGATCATGACGAACCTGGAGCCGAAAGGGATCAGCGGAGAAATCAAGGTGGATGAAATTTGTCTAGGCTATATGCGGGTGGACAGTGATGAGACGGAAGAGGGTTTTGGGCTTCTGATACCGGTCTGGGATTTTATCGGGACAGTGCCGGAAAATCAGGCAGCCATGCTGGGCGTGGAGGCGCAAAGCCGCGTCAGCTACCTGACCATCAACGCAATGGATGGGACAATTATTACACGGGCATAGGCTTGCTTTTTAGGGGATTTTGTACTAAGATAAAAAGCCAGGAAAGAATGAGAGAAAGGAACGTACCTGTCATGAGCAATATCATTTTGATCGGAATGCCCGGCTGCGGGAAAAGTACGGTTGGGGTAGTGTTGGCAAAGGCGTTGGGATACCGGTTTGTGGACTCTGACCTCCTGATCCAGGAACAGGAAGGAAAGCTTCTCCACGAGATCATTACGGAGAAAGGGATCGACGGCTTCATTCAGGTGGAAAATCAGGTGAACAGCCAGATCAAAGCGAAAAACAGCGTGATTGCCACCGGGGGCAGCGTGGTGTACGGCAGAGAGGCAATGGAACATCTTCGGAGTATCGGCACCGTGGTTTATCTGAAGCTTTCCTATCCGTCCCTTGCCAGGCGCCTGGGAGATCTGAAGGACAGAGGAGTGGTGCTGAAGAAGGGGCAGAACCTTGAGAGCCTGTACCGGGAAAGGGTTCCCCTGTACGAGAAATACGCCCATGTGACATTGGAGGAAGCGGATCTGGACATCCGGGAGACTGTGGGAAAGCTGATTGGGCTTCTGAAAACCAGACAATAAATCCAAAAGACCTCAAAAATAATTAGAGATAGTGCACAAAAACGTCCTGCTTTTTTGGAAATACCGCAAGACTATGAAGTGATAATTACCAAATTCTTAATTTTTATTTACAAAAAATGAGATTGTGATATAATAAAGGTTAGCATGTATTGGATTAGGGATTGTTTTCCAGCCCGTTCATGCATAGCATACCAGGATTTGGACGAGTCTTAACTGTCCCAATCTTACATAAGCGAATGACAAAAGGGGATTATAAAAATAGATTCCGGCAGTTTTGGAACAGTTAAATTTGGAGTATAAGAAAATTTTTGAGGTGTCTTTATGGAACAGTATGTAATCAAAGGTGGCAATCCGCTGGTAGGCGAGGTGGAGATCGGCGGCGCGAAGAACGCTGCCCTGGGAATTCTCTCCGCAGCCATCATGACCGACGAGACAATCGTGATTGAGAATCTGCCGGATGTGCAGGATATCAATGTGATGCTGGAGGCTATCAGTGGAATCGGCGCGAGAGTGGAGCGGATTGACCGGCACAAGGTATCGATCAACGGTTCTATGATCAACGATTTCAGTGTTGACTATGAGTACATTAAGAAGATACGGGCATCCTACTATCTGTTGGGAGCTATGTTAGGAAAATACAAGAGAGCGGAGGTTCCGCTTCCGGGAGGCTGCAACATCGGAAGCCGCCCCATTGACCTCCATCTGAAAGGGTTCAAGGCGCTGGGTGCGCAGGTAAGCATCCGCCATGGATCCATCATCGCAAAAGCGGATAGGCTGCACGGCAGCCATATCTTCCTGGATACCGTGTCCGTGGGAGCTACCATCAATATCATGATGGCAGCCGCTATGGCAGAAGGATATACGATCATTGAGAATGCTGCCAGGGAGCCCCATGTGGTAGATGTGGCAAACTTCCTGAACAGCATGGGTGCGAACATCAAGGGGGCAGGTACGGACGTGATCCGTATCCGCGGGGTGGAGAAGCTTCACAGGACGGAGTACTCTATCATCCCCGACCAGATCGAGGCGGGAACCTTTATGTTTGCAGCTGCAGCCACCAAGGGAGACGTGATGGTGAAAAACGTCATCCCGAAGCATCTGGAGGCTACGACGGCCAAACTGATCGAGATTGGCTGTGAGGTAGAAGAATTTGACGACGCTGTGCGCGTGGTGGCGTCCAGACGTCTGCACAATACCAATGTCAAGACGCTCCCGTATCCCGGCTATCCGACGGATATGCAGCCGCAGATCGGCGTGACGCTGGCGCTGGCGTCCGGGACAAGCATTGTGACGGAGAGCATTTTTGAAAACCGTTTCAAATATATCGATGAGCTGACACGCATGGGAGCCGAAGTGAAGGTGGAAGGCAACAGCGCGATCATCACCGGTGTTGAGAAGCTTACAGGCGCGAGAGTCAGTGCTCCGGATTTGAGAGCCGGTGCGGCTCTTGTCATTGCAGGGCTGGCGGCGGAAGGTATCACCATTGTGGATGATATCATCTATATCCAGCGCGGCTATGAGAGCTTCGAGGAAAAGCTGAGAAGCCTGGGTGCGGAGATTGAGAGGGTATCCTCTGAGAAGGAGATCCAGAAATTCCGTCTGAGGGTCGGCTGAATCCGCAGATGCCGTTGAAAATGAAATACTGACAGAAGAGGCTTTGGGCTACCAGAGCCTTTTTTAAAGTTTTAGACTAGATAAAAGATGAATGACAGAAAGAAAGGAAATCCAAGGAGGATAAGCACATGAAAAAGAGTGGGAGAGCGCAGCAGAGTACAGTCAAAGCGGCAAAGCAGAGAGCCAGGGCAATGAAAAGCGGAGAGAAGTCTGCTGCAGCAGCCAAGGCAGAGACGCCGAAGAAGCAGTCCGCAGCGTCGGCGGAAGAGGCGGTGAAGACGGAAGGAGGAAAGGTGCAGCCGTCCGGGGAGGCTGATTATCAGAGACGTCTTGCAGGACATTTGGATGAATTGAAATGGCTCTACATGGAGCTTTATAATAACGATGCCATGCTGGCGGAACTTTTGGACAACCTGCACCGATTCTTTCGGGAGCGTGAGGCGTCCTTAAAAGACCTGGATGCCAAAAGGGAGGCAAATCCCAACTGGTATAGGCAGAATGATCTCTGCGGCATGATGCTCTATGTGGACAATTTTGCCGGGAACCTGAAAGGGGTTAAAGAGAAACTTCCGTATCTGGAAAAGGCGAATATCAATTACATCCATCTCATGCCGTTCTTGAAAAGCCCCAAGGGACGTTCCGACGGCGGCTATGCTGTGGCGGATTTCCGCACGGTGCAGGAGGAACTGGGAACCATGGAAGATCTGAAGTCCCTGTCAGAGGCATGCCATGAGAAGGGAATCAGCCTCTGCATGGATTTTGTCATGAACCACACCTCTGAGGATCACGAATGGGCGAGACGGGCGAGAAACGGCGAAGGAGAATACATGGCGCGTTACTTCTTCTTTGACAATCCGGATATTCCCAGACAGTATGAGGCTACGGTACCCCAGGTATTCCCCACCACGGCGCCTGGAAACTTCACTTATCTTCCGGAGATCGGCCACTATGTGATGACCACTTTCTACCCCTATCAGTGGGACCTGAACTACCGGAATCCCCGGGTGTTCAATGAGATGATGTATAATTTCCTGTTCTTTGCCAATCAGGGTATGGATGTCATCCGTATCGATGCAGTTCCTTACATCTGGAAGGAATTGGGAACGAATTGCCGAAACCTGCCCAAGGTGCACACGATCGTCCGCCTGATGCGTATGATCGGGGAGATTGTATGCCCCAGCGTGCTGCTGCTGGGCGAGGTAGTGATGGAGCCTGAGAAGGTAGTTCCCTATTTCGGAACGGTGGAAAAACCGGAATGCCATATGCTGTACAATGTGACCACTATGGCGACCACCTGGAATACCGTAGCTACCAGGGATGCCCGCCTGCTGAAAAAACAGATGAATGTCCTGGCAGGTCTCCCCAAGGAGTACACCTTCCTCAACTATCTGAGATGCCATGACGACATTGGCTGGGGATTGGATTATCCCACACTTCGGGACTGGGGGATGGAAGAACGTCCTCACAAAAAATACCTGAATGATTTCTTCACCGGCAAGGTTTTGGGAAGCTTCTCCAGAGGAGAGCTTTATAATGACGATCCCGTGACCGGAGACGCCCGTTTCTGCGGAACCACCGCCTCCATGTGCGGAGTGGAGAGGGCAGGATTTGAGGAAAACAATGAAGAGATGGACGATGCCATCCGCCTGGATCTGATGCTGCATGCCTATATGTTCATGCAGTCCGGCATCCCGATCCTCTACAGCGGCGATGAGATCGGTCAGGTCAACGACTACAGCTACAAGGAGGATCCCGATAAAGCCGTGGATTCCCGCTATATCCACAGAGGAAAGATGCAATGGGAGCTGACGGAGAAGATCGATCAGCCAGGAAGCGTACAGAACCGTATTTTCAATGGGCTCAAGAGACTGGAGAACATCCGGAAGGCAGAGAAGGCGTTCATCGCCACCGCAAATTTTGGTATGCTGGAGACCTGGGAAGATTCCGTGCTGGGCCTTGTGAGGGAACAGGACGGCGAGAAGATCATCGGTCTGTTCAACTTCAGCGAATACGACAAGATGGCTTGGATCAACGAGACGGACGGAGACTATGTCAATCTGTTAAACGGCGAGACCATGAAGGCTTCCGGAGTGATGGTTCCGGGACATGGGTTCTACTGGATGAAGAGAAAAGCAGAATAAGGAAGATGGTTTCATAAATGGACAGCCGAACCGGTGATTCACTGGTTCGGCTGTTCTGCATATTGTTTTGGAGAAACGCCGGTGAGGTTTTTGAAGACCTTGCTGAAGTACAGAGGATCGTTGTATCCCACCGACAGGGCGATGTCCTTGATTTTGCAGGAAGGATTTGCCAACAGAAGTTCTTTTGCACGTTCGATGCGTAAGTCTGTGATGTAATCGGAAGGGCTGATCTTTTTATACTCCCGAAAAATTTTGCTCAGATATGCAGGGGTAAAACCGAACTCTTTGGCAATGGACTGGGTATTGATGGAAGTGGTAAAGTTTTCCTTCATATAGGAATCCAGCTTCATGACAATGTCTGTTTTGTCATGAAACAGCGGTTCTTGATCCAGCATTAGCTCAAAGAGGGAACGGAAGATGGAGCGGGTGTTTTCATAGAAAGCGACGTAGCTATCAGAAAACACCAGGATTTCCCCGGCGGTGGAATCAATATCCAGGGCTGGAAAGGAACAGATATCCTCCACTGCCCGGATACAGTACAGAAACAGCTCCTTGAGAAAGTGGAACAGTTCAGCACTTGGCAAATCTTCTTTTTGAAGCCTTCGAATACAGTTCTTTAGCTCGGCTTCAAAGACAGGGACGTTTTTCTTGGCAAAAAGCTGGGAAAGGCGGAGACACCAGGAACGTGCCTGGGCAAATTCAGAGGTTCCTCCGTCCGTATCCCTAAGAAAGAGAAGCTGGCTTTTCTGGATGCGGACACAGCGGTTGATCTGGCTCCTCAGCCGGAGAACTGTGGAGTGAATCTTTCGGATTCCCGGAAACTGCGGCTCAATGGCAATGGTGATCTGCTCCGGTCCGTCAAGAAGGGGGGCCATAAGGTCCGCCAAAAAGGTATCCCGCTGTTGAAGATGCTCCTCCGGAAGGAGAAACAGCAGGATTTTTTCGCTGGGAGATGAACTGTCAATAATCCAGTATCGGTCTTTCAGTGATGGATTGCGGCAGAAGAGTTCCTCCAGCTGGATTTTTTTCCAGAAATCCGGAAACAGGTTGTGGTATTTGGAGGCGTATACCGGGAACGGTCCCAGGGTAAGGAGAGCAACCTGATAAAGTCCATCGTGGTTAAGGGCAGGATCGGGGGATACGGTTTTCAAAGAAGGTTCTTTCATATAATCCTGGCATTTTCTGGCATAAGCCTCCCGCAGCTTCCCGTGAAGTTCCTCTTCATCGACCGGTTTTAGCAGATAATCAAACACCCCGTAGCGGAGAGCCTGGCGGGCGTAGTTGAAATCACTGTATCCGGTGAGGATGATGCAGAGGATATGGGGATAGGAATCGCGGATATGGGAGATCAGCTCCAGACCTGTTAAGACTGGGATTTGGATGTCGGTAATCAAGACATCGATCTCTGCTCCACGCTTTTCCAAAAACTGAAGGGCATCTTTTCCGTTGACCGCACTGCCCAGCAGACAGTAATCCTCGTGGAAGGATTCGATAATGGAAAGAATCTCCCGAAGGATCGGGGGTTCGTCTTCAACTACAAAAATATTCATGATCCAGCATACCTCCTATCGTTACTACCGTGCCGCCCTGCGGCTGGTTGGAAATCTCAAAGGAAATTTTGTCCTTGTATTTCAGGCGAAGCCTGGTCACAGTATTGATCAGCCCCATTCCTCCCAGTTTCAGGGATTCCATAGAATCAGAAGGGTTCAGGAGAAATTCGTCAATTTTTCGATGAAGCTCCTCCTGGGCTTCGGGGGAGATTCCGGAGCCGTTATCTGCCACCTGAAGGAACCAGCGGGCTCCCTCCGTATGTATGGAAATACGGATCTCCCATGGCGGAGCCACAGTTTTGAAGCCGTGCTGAAAACAGTTTTCCACAAGAGGCTGGAGGGAAAGCTTGGGGAGCATCAGCGTTTCGGTATTGATCTGGGAATCGATGGAGACGCTGTAAGTGAATTGATCCTCAAACCGTATTTTCATCAGATTCAGGTAATGTTCCGTGTGCAGAAGCTCTTCCTTTAGGGATACCTCGTGCTCGTCATAGGAGGACAGATAGCGGAGCATTTTGATGAGATAATCGCAGGCGTGCCGGATCTGAACCATATTTCCTTCCCTGGAGAGAGATTTAATGACTGCCAGGGTATTGTAGAGAAAATGGGGATCCATCTGCGCCTGCAGAGCTACCAGGTTAGCGCGTATCTCACAGACCTGCATCCGCACAATTTCATCCATGGACTGCTTCAGGCGTTTGAGCATCTTGTCAAATGCCTGATTCAGCGCAATGATCTCATCGGGGCAGGAGGCAAATTCCGTGTCCAAGGAGAGGTTTGCGATAGAGACTTGCTTGACGGAGTTGGTTAGCTCCAGAATGGGCAAAGTCGCCCGCTTCACTGCATAGAACAGAATGATGATGGAGCAAATTAGAGCTCCGACGCCCACTGCCAGGATGGCAAATACCTGAGGAAGAATGATCTCCCAGATATGCCGTTCCGACTGAGCCAGAACCAGGGAATAGCCATTGCGGACAGAGACGCTGCTGTAAAACAGGTGCTCCGGGCTGGTGAGTGTACCGGAAGAGGCAGACAGTGCCGCCTGGTACAGGTTTTCCTCCAATGCAGCGTCATGGTCTTCAGGAAAGACAAGGTGCCCTTCCTGATCAAAGAGATACCAGGAATAGCTGCTGTCATCGGATTGGATACAGTCAACGACCAACGAGATCGGGCACTGGATTTCGATGATTCCATTTACCACGGCAGTGGAATTTTTTCCCCAAATTTCCCGAAAAAGAGAGAAATACAAATCGCCGGAATCACTCCAATAATCCTCATGGACTCCATAGAGGGAATCGTCATTGTGGGTGATCGGAAGAGAATCATACCACTTTGCATAAGTGTCTGAGGATAGTTTTTCTGCCGTGTAGGCTTTGCTGTAGGGAATACCGATGGAGACGAAGTTTCCCTTTCGGTTGTAGAGTGAGATACGGAAGTGGGAAGCGCTGTTAGGGATGGAGACGGAGGTTAAGAGTTCTACAGTGTCACGGTTTAGATCCGAGTTTGAGTAATCTTCTGCAATTGCGTCTGAGAAGGCGGTTCGTACCGTGAGATTGGTGGAGATATAGAGGGAAAGCTGGTCCATGCTTTCAAACAGGTTTTTTAATTCTGAGCTGGTGTGCTCGTTGATTTGGCGGAGCGTCTGCAGAGACTGCCTATAAAGGTTTTGATAGGTATAGATGGAAAATATTACCGTGCAGATGAGCATCAGTACCATGATCAGAATGGAAATAGAGAAAAATAGTTTTTTGCGGAAAGACAATCCCATAGAAACACCTCTTCTAGTTCTATATATTTTTGCGAGCTTGACGATTTCATTCTACCAGACACTTGGGAAAAAACAATGCTTTTTTGCGATTTTTCAATTTCTTCTAATTTATTCCATATTTTTATTTACAAAATTCCATTTCTAACTTCCTGATTTTTTATTAGAATAAAAGCATCAAAAAAATTCAAGCAAAGGGAGGAAACGAAATGAAGAAATGCGTGAAATCAGTGTTGAGTGTGACAATGGCAGCTTCTATGGTGTGTGCAATGGCACTCCCGGCAGGAGCTTCCGAGAACGAGACGGAAACAGAAGCAGTTACAGAAGCGGCAGAGGCATCGACAGAGGCGGTAGCTGAAGCGGATTATTCTATCCTGGAAGGGAAAACGATCTCCTTTATGACCAGCCAGTCTAAGTTTTTTGACGCTTACCAGACCATGGCAGATGCTATTGAAGCAGATTATGGCTGTACAGTGGATTTCCAGGTAGTTCCCGATGATCAGTATACGTCAATGACGAACTTAAAGCTTTCTACAGGAGAGGTTCCTGACGTGTTTGAACAGAATTACCCCACTCAGAATGCCACCATCAATGTGTATGAATACTGTGAGCCGCTCGACGATCAGCCGTGGGTGAGCAGGCTGGTCAATCCAGACATGCTGAAAGATAAAAAGGACGGAAAAATGTATGCGCTGCCTAAGGAATCTTCCTCAGGATATCAGGTAGTCTACTATAACAAAGCACTTTTGGAATCATGTGGAATTACAGATCCGAATCCACAGACTTATGATGAGTTTCTGGAAATTCTTCAGACGATCAAGGATAATTCCGATGCTGCGCCTTTCCTCCAGACCAACAAAGATAACTGGGAGACTCAGATTTTTATGACTGGTGGAATTCCGGTTATGCTGGGTGACAGAGGAGCAGAGGTTTACGAGCAACTGCTGAACAACGAGATTACCTGGAGCGATATTCCGGAAGCACAGGATGTTCTCCAGAGATATATCGATTTGTATGAAGCAGGATATGTAAACGAAGACAATCTTTCAGTGGGTTATGATGACGCGGCTCAGATCATGGCAGATGGCAAAGCGGCAATGTATTTAACGGTCGATCAATGGGCTACTGATTTTACCCACAATTATCCGGATGTTGAACTGGGATCATTTGTAATTCCTTTTGGCGACGAGCCGATCCTTCCGATGGGCAATTATGTTCAGGGCCTGTTTGTCCCGAAGGCAGGAAGCCAGGTAGACGTAGCAAAAACATTTCTTCAGGTATGGTCTCTGCCGAAATATCAGAATATGTATTATGAAGAAAATCCAGGGTATCCGGGATTCACCGATGTAGATGGCGGAGAGGCAACTCCTTGTGTACAAAGTATTGTAGACACCTATGTTTCCAGCGGAAATTATGTATATGAGTTAAACGGCGAGCTCTCCGACGCAAATGGATGCTTCAATGATCTTTGGAACTTCTATGTAGAGGCAGCAGCAGGGACCAAGACCGCAGACGAAGTGTGGGAAGACTTCCAGCCGATCTATGAAGATTATATGTATCAGCAGGGATTTGAAGCTTTTGAGTAACGGATATTCTGCAGGATGATTAAATGAGTAGGCGCTGTAGTTGCTGCAGCGCCTGTTTTATTCATGACAATAGTGGATGCTTATTGTCCAGGAAAGGGTGAACTTCGTGAATAAAAAGAAATTTTATCCAAAATATTTTACGTTTCCGGCGCTGATCATTTTCCTGATCTTCTATTGCTTACCTATGCTCATGAGTTTTGTCATGAGTTTTACCGACTGGAATATCAAGAGAATGTATCAGCCAAAATTCAATGGTCTGAAAAATTTTGTCCGTTTGTTTGAGGACGATTACTTTCTGCTTGCCATGAAAAATACCATATGGTTTGCAGTTGCTACAACGATCGGGATCGTAATTTTAGGCCTGCTTCTGGCGCTGCTTTTGAATGCAGCAGTGAAAGCGAAATCCTTCTTCAGGACGGTCTTTTATTTACCAGCGGTATTGAGCCTTATTGTCATTGGAATCATGTTTCAAGCAGTTTTTAAGCTAGACGGAGGTATTTTTAATCAGCTGCTTACCATGCTTGGACTGTCAGAACTGGTGCATGATTGGTTGGGCGACGGAACGACCGCAATGTGGTGTATCATATTCGTACAAATATGGAAATGGAGCGGCTTTGCCATGGCAATCTATCTGGCGGGACTTCAAGGGATTTCCAGTGATTACTATGAGGCGGCAAAAATCGATGGAGCCAATGTCTGGCAGCAATTTCGAAATATTACGCTTCCGCTTTTGGCACCGGCGTTTACGGTTGTTATCACGATGAATACCATAGGTGGATTCAAGGTATTTGAGCAGGTTTATGTCATGACAAACGGCGGACCGGGAAACGCCACTCAGGTACTGAATACCTATATCTACAAAGAATTCAGTAAAGGTACTCTGGGACGTTC
>DVFT01000223.1 GCA_018713105.1 Candidatus Limivivens merdigallinarum
CGTACTGCAACTCGGATTACTACCCCCGAAATCAGCATTTCTCCCTCGGGAATCGTATTACAACTCGGATTACTACCCCCGAAATCGGCGTTTCTCTCTGGGGAATCGTACTGCAACTCGGATTACTACCCCCGAAATCGGCATTTCCCCCTCGGGAATCGTACTGCAACTCGGATTACTACCCTCGAAATCGGCGTTTCTCTCTGAGGAATCGTACTGCAATACTCTAAATGGATTTTCCAGCTTTCAATGGAGGGATAACCGCTGCACACTGCACCGCTAACTATCCATGCAAGCATAAGGAAAATTAGTCTCTGCACAAAAGGAAGCATTCTGGAACTTTGGAAGCTTGTTGTATACGGAAATCAAGGCTTCCTTCCCTGCATCAATCACTTCCCTTAATACAACGCCCCCACATACTCCCCATCTTCCAACTGCTCATAACACTCACTGATCTGTTCTGAATCCATAATGTGAAGCACTTCCTCCATCCCCGGCGCCAGCTGCTTCTTTTTAAACTCCTCTCTGGAAACCCAGTAGACTCTCCCCTCTTCGGAACTTCTGAGTTCTCCTGTATATCGATCTGCTTTGTACAGAAATACCACATTGTGAATTTCTCCCTTGTACCAGTGATAAACTCCGCACAGATGAGGATTCTGGATATCCAGCCCTGTCTCTTCTTTTACCTCACGGATGACCGATTTCACAAAAATTTCTCCCCGTTCCACATGTCCTCCCGGGAAGGTCGTTCCTGTATAATGATCATCCACCTTATCAAGAGCCAGGATTCTTCCTTCTGCATCCTGGATCATGCACATATTCATAAAACATGCCGTTTCTGTCCGGTTTTCTTCCTGTTTTTCTGCTTCTATCTTCTTTTGCATCTCCATCTTGAAACCTTTCTTTTCCTCCGATTTTTATGTTCCCTCGTCTGTTTCCTGGGCATACTTTCCCTTTCTATTATACTCCCATCTTCCTTGCACGCCAAAAGCAAAGATGCTATAATCTATAAAAATTTATGATCGTTATCAATTCATCACAGGAGGTCCACATGAACACCATTCAACTGGAATGTTTTGTCACTGTTGCGGAGCATCTGAATTTTTCCAGGGCGTCCGAGGTACTCAAGATCACACAGCCTGCGGTCAGCCATCAGATCCAGACTTTGGAGGAGGAGCTGGATGTGAAGCTGTTTCGGCGTACCAGCAAGAGCGTAGCGCTTACTCCGGAGGGCATTCAGTTTCTTCCCGATGCGGAGCTGATCTTAAAGACTGCCTATTCCGCCAAGGAGCGGCTGGGAAAGCATGAACACCTGATTTCCTTTGAGGTAGGCTGCCACAACCATCTGGAGCTGAATCTCCTTCCGCCCGTTTTTCATAAACTTTGTGAGGAATTTCCGCTGCTTCGCCCCTCCATCCGCATGGTTCCGTTTCCCTCCCTTTTGGGGATGGTGGAAAACCAGAAAATGCACGCGGCTTTCGGCATAAAGGAAGGGCAGAAGAAATCCTCTCTGTATTTCAAAGAGCTTTCCTCTGCCCCGATTGCCTGCGTCTGTTCGCCCGGGCATCCGCTGGCTAGGTATGATACCCTTACCCAGGACCGCCTCTCTGGGAACATCATTGCCTGCTCGCCACGGCATATCCCCAGCCCGCTTTTTTCCATCCAAAGCCGGATCCTTCCACATCATGCCCCGGAGCAATATTATTTTGCGGAAAATATCGAAAGCGCCTTAACACTGGTCAAGGCAGGACTGGGCTATACGCTGTACTTTGACGTCCCACCTGCCAGAGAACCCGGACTCCATTATATTCCCATTACAGATCTTCCCTCACTGCCCTTTGGTGTCTTCTATCGGTATGACAATGACCATCCGGTAATGAAACGTTTTTTGAATCTGTGTTCCATATGACGGCATTCTGTTCCAGGTAACTCTTTACCCCAAAGAGATCGCGGAAAATCCCTTCCGCTAATTCTTCCATCTCTTCTGTGGGCTCCAGGATATCCGGCACCATCAGGGTTTTCAGCCCTGCCCGGCTGGCGGACCGCACCCCGTTGTAGGAATCTTCCACTGCATAGGTTTCTTCCGGAAGGACGCCTAAGCCCTGGCAGGCTTTCAGATAAATCTCCGGATCGGGTTTGCTTCTTTTGATCCTGTCTCCTCCAATCACATAGTGAAAATATCCATACAGACCAGCCCGTGAAAGCTCCTCTTCCACCTGGCTGGTCCTTGTGGAGGAAGCCAGTGCCAGCCTGGCTCCCTGTTGATAAAGACTGGTAAGAATCTCCGGCGCGCCCTCTTTGATGGGAATCCCGTCTCTTTTCAGCTCCCGCTGGATCTCTTCTGCCGCAGCCTGAAGGAAATCCTTCGCCGGGAAGTCTTTTCCCAGCTCCAGATAAAGCGTTTCCTTCATCTTATCCTGATTGCTGCCTACGCATTTTCTCAGGAGAGGCTCCACGCTGGATGCCTTGATCCCATACTGCGGACCGCAGAGATACCAAGCCTTCCGGCAGACGGACTCCGTATCCAACAGCACGCCGTCCATATCAAATACTACCGCCAACATCTCGTTTATTCTGCAAGATCTGCCAGCGCAGAAGTCACTTCTTCATTCATGATCGTCATCTGTTCCGTCACATCCTCAAAATCATAGAGGGTTGCTTCCATCATCGCTGTGATATAGGAAGTGATATCGCCATTGTTGGGCTGGCGTACCATATGGTTGTTGTCTGCATAATCCAGCTCCTCAAAGGCTTTCTGGTAATTGGGGTCTTCCCTCTTCTCCTGAATGGCATCCATCTCAGCGATGGTCTCAGAGCAGGGCAGATATCCGATGCTTGCAGAGTAGGTAGCTACCCCTCCGTTGTCTGTATACATCCAGTTCAGGAAATCCCATGCCGCATCCTTTACCTCTGAGGAAGCCAGCATGCAAAGGGCATTTCCTCCGGTGGGTACTGCTAAGCTTTTTTCCTGGGGAACAAATTCCACAGAGTAGTCAAAATCTGCCGCGCTGTCCACGCTCAGCATTCCTCCGATGGAGTTGATCAGGAATGCGGTCTTTCCTTCCGCAAACATAGCCACACTGTTGTCATCCTGGGCAGGGCCGAAATACAGGACCTTGTTTTCCGCCATATCCTGTACCTTTTCCCACATCTCAATGCCGGTGCCATCCTCTACGCAGGACATGGTGGAGCCGTCCTCGCTGAAACAATAGGTATCATTCTGGGCAATGAACATCCAGAAATACCAGGGATCATGAGGAAGCGCAAAACCATATTCGATCTTGCCGTCATCAATAAGCTTCGTACACACATCCATCATCTCATCCCAGGTGGTAGGAACCTCAAGCCCTGCCTCCTCAAGCATCGCTGTGTTGCAGTACATGACGGGAACCGAGCAGCCCATGGGGAATCCCAGCAGCGTCTCATCCGTTGTCTCCGGGTCAAAGCTAAGCCCTGTGAGGAATCCTTCATAGAAGTCGTTTGGCATTCCCGATTCTTCCATATAGGGAACCAGGTTTTCCAGGATTCCGTCTTCCTTTGCCAGCACAGAGATCTGCCCGGAACCGGTCTGAAGGATATCCGGTCCGTTCCCCGCGCCAATGGCCGTCTGGACCTTTGCGATGGCATCGTAATAATTTCCCTGGTATTCCGCCACTACTTCTACCTGATCCTGGGAATTGTTATAGTTGTCCACGATAGACTGCAGGAGCTCGCCGTTCTCCCCGGACATGGAATGCCAGAAGGTGACGGTTGTCTTTCCGTTTTCTTCTGCCATTACCGGGATCTGGGTAAACATGGAGACCGCGGTCACAGATGCCATTGCCAACGCTGCTGCTTTCACTGATTTTTTCATGGTTTTCCTCCTCATATCTGTTGGATTCTATAGATACACAGCGCCGGATTTTCCGGTCGCCGCCCGTATGGGTGAAATCATTTGATTCCCGAATAGGTAAAGGAACTTACGATGTATTTGGAACAGAAGCAGTATACGATCAGGATCGGGAGTACCAGGATCATATTTCCAGCCATGATCAGATTCCAGCTGGATGCCCCTTCAGTATTTTTCAGCATGGACACTCCGATGGTCAGAGGTCTCACCTTCTCGCTGGCTGTCATGACCAGCGGCCAGAAATAGTCGTTCCAATGTCCCACAAAGCTGAACAGGATGATGCTGGTAAGCGCCGGCTTGGACATGGGCAGCATCAGTTTCAAGATAATCTTTAGAGACCCTGCGTGATCCAGCTTTGCCGATTCGATGAGCTCGTCCGGGATTTGCATGAAATACTGCCGGAGCAGAAAGATCCCGAATGCATTCGTCATGGATGGAAGGATCTGCGGAAGCAGTGTATCCATCAGCCCTGCCTTTGACATCATATTGTAGATGGGAAGGAAGGTCAGCTGTACCGGCGTCATAAATGCCAGCATGACCAGACCGAATAGGAAGTTCTTCCCCTTAAATTCATATTTTGCAAAACCGTAGGCAGCCGGAATCATCACCGCCATCTGAATGACAATAATACTCACAATGATGATCACGGAATTGCCCAGATACTGTAAGAAAGGTCCTGAGGTAAATGCCTCCACATAGTTTCCCCACTGGGGTATGGATGGAATCAGGGTGATGGGAATCGCTGTGATCTCATCGTTGTTCTGCAGGGACACAGAAAACATCCAAAGGAACGGGAACACAAAGATAAAAACCACCAGGAGCTTTGCCGCATATCCGAAATAATTCCACCATCTGTTTGTCTTTTCTCCCATAGTGTGCCTCCCTCCTACTGATAATGTACTTTCTTTGCCAATCCGACGAAATACAGAACCGTCATGACACCGACCAGCCCCAGCAGCACCACGCCCGCCGCTGCCGCACGTCCCACGTCAAAGTCCTGAAATACATTGGCGTAAATATAATAAACGAGGGATGTTGAGGCATTGTTGGGTCCTCCTGCCGTCATGATGCTGATCAGGTCAAAGATTTTGAAGCTTCCAATGGAAAGGACGATCAGCACGAAGAAAATCTGAGGGGAGATCATCGGCAGTGTAATCTTAAAAAACACTTTCAGTTTTCCGGCATTGTCCAGAGCCGCCGCCTCATAGATACTCTCCGGTATGCTCTGGATCGCCGCAATCAGGATCAGCGTGTAATATCCCACCGATTTCCACACATTGACGAAAACGATGGAGCCCACCGCCGTATCAGAGCTTCTGAGCCAGGAAAGCGCCGGAAGCCCCAGGGCGTTCAGGATTGCATTAAAGATCCCGAAATCCGGATCCATCATCTGCTGGAAAATCAGCCCTATGGAGACCATGGAGATCACATGGGGCAGAAAAGCACAGCCCTGGACGAAGGAATGGAATTTCGTCCTCCTGCCCGCCAGCCATACGGACAGAAGCAATGCCAGCGCCAGAATGATCACCACAGAAAACAACGCATAGTATCCGGTATTGACCATAGCTTTCTGAAACGCAGAGGTGCGGAACATCTTGGTATAATTATCAAAGAGCACAAATTTGTTTTTGTCCGGGTTCATCTGGTTGACTTTGAAAAAACTCATATAGACCAGATTGACCATCGGATAGATCACGAACAGGGCGATCCCTGCCATCGCAGGCGCGACCAACAGATACGGGATCCATTTCTTGCCGTCTTTCACCTTTTTCACCCCCTGCACAGAAAATCCGAAAGCCAGTTCTGCCTGGGACCGATCCGGTATCCTTCCCGGTCAAAAAAGTACAGCCGTTCCGCAGGGACATTCAGATAAACTTCATCGTTTACTCTGCATCCCTTATCTTCTTCCGACGGCATGGAAACCATGTAGGTATTTTCCCGACTGTCCTTTACCGAGTAGAGAATCTCTTTTCCCAGCATCTCCCTGGTTGACACCCTCCCCTTTATGGCAAACATGTCAGGCTGCCCTGCCTTTTCCAGCATTACTGCCTCAGGACGAAAGCCGATGGTTCCCTCCCCGGCAATCTCCACCGTGTTCATGGCAGGAGAACCGATAAAGCGTGCGGTAAACAGATTTTCCGGATTCCGGTAGATTTCCTCCGGGGACGCCTCCTGCATGATTTTCCCTTCGTTCATCAGGATGATCGTATCCGCCATACTCATCGCCTCCACCTGGTCATGGGTAACGTAGACAAAGGTGGTCTTCAGTTTCTTGTGAAGCTCAATGAGTTCTACCCGCATCGCAGTACGGAGCTTCGCATCCAGGTTGGACAACGGCTCGTCCATGAGAAAAACCTTCGGGTTCTTGGACATTGCCCGTGCCAGCGCCACCCTCTGACGCTGTCCGCCTGACAACGTGGACGGCTGTCTATGAAGGAGCTGCTCCAATCCTACCTTTTTTGCCACCTCCTGGACAATGCTCTGTCTCTCTTCCTTGGGAACCTTGTTGTTCTTCAGGCCGAATTCGATATTTTCCGCTACGGACATGGTGGGATAAATGGCATAATTCTGAAATACCATCGCCACCCCTCGCTGCCCGGGAGGCATCTCTGTCACATCCTTGCCGTCGATGAGGATCCTGCCGCTGCTCTGCGGACCGATCCCAGCGATCATGCGCAGCAGCGTGGTCTTTCCGCAGCCGGAAGGTCCCACCAGGACCGTAAAGGAACCGTCCTGAATGGTAAGGTCTACATTCTTGATGATCGTGTTGTCGCCAAAGCTTTTGGATACCTGTTCAAACTTTATTGTCGCCATAATCTGTCCTTTCCGTCTTGCTGTTCTTACTTCAGCAGCTCATCCAATGGTTTTCCATCTGCGCCGTCCAGGGATACGCCCAGAAGCTTTGCCAGTGTAGGAGCCTCGTCGATCAGCCTCGCTTCCTTTAAGAGTACATTTTCCCTGAAATCCGGTCCCTTCGCCACGAACACAGGCTGGATTCCTTTTTCCGGGAGATACCCGTGGGTCGCCTGGCCGTAACGGTAATCCTCGTTGGTGAGGTTGGTGACGATGGGTCTTTGGTAGGAATCCCCAAAGGAGGTAAAGCCATCTGTCTCCACCACAAAGGAGAACTCTCCGTCCAGATGATGGAGGCGCTTTGCCTCTTCCCTGGTAAACACCTGGCTGATCCCGTAGATGCCTTCCTGGCAGAGATGCTGGAGAAATCGGTACATTTCCTCCCATTTTTCCCGGTTATCCGGATCTTTCAGGAAGATCAGCGCCGACATGCCTCCGGAAAGGCACCATGCATCGTAGTCCGTCATCCTTCCCTGGTCATCCATCTTGATAAAGCCATGATCCGCCAGCAGCACATTCAGATGGAAGACCCGCTTGATATCCATCTGCCCATGGTCACTGGTCAAAACCAGGTTGGTCTCCTCAAGCGCGCCGATCTCCTCCACAGCCCCCATGATCTGTCCGATGTAGTCGTCTGTCTTCTTCACCGCCTCTGTGACACGGTCATTGAAGACGCCGTACTGATGCCTTGCCGCATCGATGTCCGCCGGATGAAGGAACAAGACGTCCGGCCTGCACTGTCGGATCACGTCGCAGGCACAGTCCACGATGAACTGATCCAGCTCCGGGTGAAACAGTCTCTGCTTCCCCTTCATATTCTTCTCGACGATTTTCAGCATCCTCTCATCCGATCCCATCCTGGCATATGCCGCCCTTGGGGTATCTGAAGGATCCTGGATCCAATATTCGTCGATCAAGTCGTCAATGGCAGGATGGTTGCCCGTCACTGGCCAGAACACTGCTGCAGTGTGATATCCTCCGCGCTTTGCGCTCTTGAAAATATCATTCTGCCAGCGGTTCCATTGGCAATCCCAGAGCCAGGGAAGATCCTTGGTCTGCCCCGGATGAAATTCAAAGTTTCCGGGTACCTTATGTTTATCGGGATAGACCCCCGTGATCATGGTAGTATGGCATGGATAAGTGATGGTGGGATATACGGATCTCACCTTTTCCACCCGGCAGCCTCCTTCCAGATAGTTTCGGTAATTGGGGAGGGTGGACAGATAGCCCAGATCCTCTGACGCCAACGCATCTGCTGACAGTACGATTAGTTTTTTCATTGATTCTCTGCCCCACTTTCGATATCTTTTGACTCTAACATTCTTGGATATTAGTATCATAAAACACTTTTGTAAAATACCTTTACATAATAGGGTTAAATGATCGTTAAACATATTGCTTTTTTCTTTGTCCCTACTATAATATAAGTACATGCCATCAATTCTGATATGAGGTGATCCCATGGAACAAGATCGAACTTCTTACATAAGCATCAAATCAATCAACCGAAACCGCATTTTCAATACCATCCGCAATTCCGGAAATGAATCCCGCTCTTCCTTGTCCTATCATCTTAAGATGAGCCTGCCAACCATCACGCAGAACCTGAACGACCTGATGAAAGCAGGGCTGATCTGTGAGAGCGGCTCTTTTTTAAGCACAGGAGGGCGGAGGGCACGGGCTTATTCCATTGTCCCCCGCGCCAGGATCTCTGTAGGTCTGGATCTCACGCACGACCACGTCTCTGTTGTGCTGGTAGATCTGAACCGTACGATCATTTATTCCAGGAGATATCCCTGCCCCTTTTCCCTGGAGGATGGGTATCTCAAAAAACTGGGCGAAATCGTCCGAAACGCACTTACGGAAACCTCCATCCAGGATTCCAAAGTTTTGGGCGTCTCCATCGTTGTGCCTGGGCTGGTCACCGAGGACCATACCCGGATCTTCTACGGCAAGATTTTGAATTTCACCGGAACTACCAACGCCACCCTTGGGAAATACATTCCGTTTCCCTGCCGGCTGTACAACGACGCGGATGCCGCCGGCTACGGTGAGGTCCGCATCTGTAAGTCTTTTGAAAATGCCTTCTACATCTGCCTCAGCAATAACATCGGCGGAGCCGTATTGATCAACCATCAGATTTACAAAGGAAACACCCCGAAAAGCGGCGAAGTCGGGCATATCTCCCTGATTCCTGACGGGCGGGACTGCTACTGCGGTCAGAAAGGCTGCTTTGAAACCTACTGCAATGCCAAGATCCTGTCCGGTCCCTTTGAGGGAGATCTTGCCCGCTTCTTTGAAGAACTGCGTGCCGGCAGCTCCTTCTGCCGGCAGCTTTGGGAGGAATACCTCCGCTATCTTGCCATCGCAGTCAACAACGTCTACATGCTGCTGGATTGTCCGGTTATTCTCGGCGGATATGTGGGATGCTATATGGGGGATTACCTGGATGAACTAAAAAAACTGGCTGGAGCACGCAACCCTTTCGGCGGCAATGCCGATTATCTGTATGCCTGCGAGGTAAAAGACGAACCCCTGGCTTTTGGCGGGGCGCTGAATGATATCGAAGAATTCTGTGAAGATATTTCCGCACACTGAGAGAAAAGGAAATCAAATCATAGAAAGGATGACGGACGTGAGTATGAGAATTGCATTTGTAACCGGAGCCTCCAGCGGGCTGGGAAGGGATTTTGTCCTGGAGCTTGCCGGAAAAGAACGTGGTTTAGAGGAAATCTGGGTAGTCGCCAGACGGGAACACCGCCTTTCTGAGCTGAAGCGCCAATGCCCGGTGCCCCTTCGGATTTTCCCCCTGGATCTGACCTGTGAGGAATCCCTGAAAAAACTCAAGCTTCAATTAGATACCCACCAGCCGGATATCGCGGTCCTGATCAATGCCGCCGGCTACGGAAGAATCGGAAATTACCGGGATCTTTCCGCAAGCGACAGCCTGAACATGATCGACCTGAACTGCAAGGCAGCCGTGGCAGTGACCTTACTGTGCCTCCCGTTCATGCATCGGGGAGGCAGGATCCTGGAAATCTGTTCCACCGCTGCCTTTCAGCCCTTTCCTTATCTGAATCTCTATGCCGCCTCCAAGGCATTCCTGTACCGCTACAGCCGCGGTCTTCGCCGTGAGCTTTTCGGCCGGGGGATTCTGGTCACCGCAGTCTGCCCCTACTGGATCAAGGATACGGAATTCATCGCCAACGCCAAACAAAGCCCCGGCAAACATGCCATCCGCCATTTCCCGCTGGCATCCCGCTCCAACCAGGTCGCCAAATGGGCGCTTCTGGACAGCCGCCTGGGGCTTTCGGTCTCCACACCAGGTCCCATCTGCATGATCCACCGCATCGCCGCTAAGTTGCTGCCTTCCTGGGTGATGATGGATTTGTGGGAGGTGTTAAGGAGACTGTAAAGGTGGTGATAGTAGCGTATTCTAAGTCCCAGAAATGGGCATAGAAAAACCACCCTTGTATATTTGGATGGTGTTTGCTTGACAATTTACCTTCCCCATGCTATCCTATATCACGTTGCAAAGCCCATCAAAACCAAGGTCTTAAGGGCTTGCCCGGCGGTCACCGCCGTAAAATGTGCCGAGTGTTCGAGACCTTCCACTCGTAAAACAAAACTAAAGGAGAGAACTGAATATGAGAAACAAAAAGGTACTATTTCTGGTGCAGGCGGCTCTCATTGCCGCGATCTATGTGGTGCTGACCATGGTGTTCGCGCCTTTAAGCTTTGGCGCGGTACAGGTTCGCTTTGCGGAGGCGCTGACAGTCCTGCCGTTCTTCACCCCCGCCGCCATCCCCGGTTTGTTCGTGGGATGCCTGATCGGCAACCTGACCGGAGGCGCCATCCCGCTGGACATTATCTGCGGCAGCATCGCAACCCTGCTTGGCGCTGTAGGAACCTATGCGCTTCGGAAGCACAAATTCCTGGCTCCGGTATCGCCCATCGCGGCAAACACCCTGATTGTTCCCTTTGTACTGTACTACGGCTATGGAACGAATCTTCCGATTCCCTACATGATGCTTACCGTTGGAATCGGGGAAGTGCTGTCCTGCGGAGTGATCGGAATGATCGTGCTGTTTGCATTGGATAAATACCGTTCTGTCATATTTCAAAAAACCACTGCCTGATCGCTTTGGTTGAATAAAAAATGCCGCTTCATGGGGAAACATGAAGGCGGCATTTTTTATTTCGAGATCCCTGTAACCAATAGGATCTGTTCATCAGAGAACTGATTTTTTATCATATTTCTGGCTGTCATTTCCACGCCCTGTTCCATTCCTTCTTCACATTTCCTGTAACATTCGCTTCTAAAATGCCTGTTGGTTCACTCATAACAATCCTCCTATCCTTTTCAGTCTAGGAAGGGGTTCCGTAAGGTTCTGATAGCGTTACCTTTCCGGGAATTCAAGCAGGGGCTGTTCATTCCTCAGACATTTTGTTTTTCTAAACATAAGAAGAGGGCTGCCGCCCAATGACTTTTTCATCATTGAGCGGCAGCTCCTCGTTTTGCTTCAGAAGGATTAGTTCTCTCTTCTGCGTTTTTTGGTTACTACCAGTACATAACCTGCGATTACCAGGATCAGGAGATACATCATCACGTCTGTGTCATCTCCGGTCTTTACGGTATTCGTTTTCACAGTATCCGTTACCTTTTCCGTAGGCTTTTCGGTCTGTTTGGTATCCGGCTCTTCGGTAGGTTCTTCTGTCTTCGGCTCCTCTGTGATCGGTTCGTCACCATCGTCCATCACGGTATTGGTGATTTCCACAGTCTCGCGGAAGTTCTCCTGGGACAGGGTCACTGCCCCGCCTCCGGTGATGTCATAGCCAAACGCCTTGTCGCCGCTTGCCAGGATATTGCCCTGGGCGTCGGTCTCGAATACATAATAGGTGATTTCGTCGGTTCCGTACTCTCCGCCGAGCGGTACGTTGGTGGTCACTGTTCCATTGCTGGTCAGGGCGATCACCTGGCCGTCCAGAAGCTGATAGCTTCCATCTTCGTTCATCGTGAACACTCCTGCGTAGAAGGTCTGATCCGGATTGATCTCTTTCTTTCCGTCCAGAACGTTCTTGGTGATGTTCAGCTCTGCGTCGATGTAGTACTGGCCGCCCGGATCCATGTAGTAACGGTTCGTCACGGTGATCTGGCCGCTGTTCTCTCCTGCCGCAAGGTCGATGGTCACTGCGTTGGTCGGGCCGTTCAGTACCGGCACGTAGCTGTCGGTTCCGCTTCCCTGAGCGGTATCATACGGCAGGACGTTGCCGTTTGCGTCGGTCTCAAATACGTAGTAGGTTCCATCCGGCACATTCTCGAATACCAGCTGTGCGCTGGAGGTATTCTGCATGGTCACCGTCTCCACATACTCTTCACCCAGGAGGGTGGTTCCGGCTGCATCCGTGAACAGTCCGAAGTGATAGGTCAGGCTTTCGGTGGATGCCATCGGGATCTCATCCATTCCATCCATCACAGTGAGAAGCTTTGTCACGGTGATGGTTCCGTTGGTGCTGAAGTTTGCTGTGAAGGTAGTATCCGTGCTGTAAGCCATCGTCTTGATCGTCGCAAGCGTCTGGCTGTAATCCGTCGTGGTTCCGTCGCTCCAAAATACGAAGCTGTGTCCGGCTGCCGGGTTTACCGTTACCGCGCCTCGCGGGCTCACCGGATTTGCGGCTGCTTCCAGATATTCGCCTGCCGGTGTGGTCAGGGTTCTCACCTCAACCAGAGCGTCCGGTTCTCCGGTTACTGTACCCATTGCGGTGTTGGCGCTCACATAGCGGAAGATCACCTGGTATTTATCCGGGATGTTATCCGGGGTGTTCGCATCGTCGCCGCCGCCCTTGTTATCCGTGTCGAAGTTGGCAACAAAGGTGGTATCCGCCGTATAGGTGGCTGCTTTCAGGGTATCCATGGTCTCGCTGAAGTCCTTGGTCTCCTGTCCCTGTACGTTCCAGTAATCGAAGGCATTGCCGGAAAGGGCTGCCACGGTTACGTCCGCGTTGGGGCTGGTAGGTACCGTGGATGCTTCCAGGTAGTTGCCGTTTTCATCAGTAAAGGTATGGGTCTCAAAAGTGGTTCCCATCACGATACCTTTGGTGGTGTCGGCGCTTACATAGCGGAATACAATTTGGTATTTGTCCGGGATGCCATCCGGGTTGTTGCCGTTTTCTCCGCCACCGCCGTTGTCTTCGGCAAAGTTTGCTACGAAGGTGGTGTCCTGAGTGAATTTTCTAGTTCTCAGGGTTTCCGTAGAATCTTTGATAGCCTCTCTTGCGGGGGTTTCTGCACTCCAATAGTCGAATGCATAATTGTCAGCAGGTGACGGTTCTACATTCACAAGCGGACTTGCAGGTGTAGGTTTTGTCTCTACAGTTATCGTCCCGTCTTCATTTCTGGTAAATTCATAAATTGTGTGAACTTCCTTCAGAGTTCCCGTTACTATTCCGTTTTCTCCCGCTACATAGTTAAATGTAATCTGGTATCTGTCAGGAACTCCATCGCCTGTATCCGGGTTTTCCGGATCGGTACCGATTTCATCCTTATAGTAGTAGAAGGTAACTGTAACGTCTCCATCTGCGACCTCTACTGTTCTGCTTGCTGGGAATGCCGTATAGCCTTCCACAGTGCCTGCTTCGATAGTGGCGCTATATCCGGGTTTCTGATTCTCAGCGAAGGTATAGGTTGCAGGAAGGATGGATGGATCTCCAGTTTCTCCTTCCGCAAAAGCATGTTTTACGAAGATATCGTAAACTTCCTCAACTTCTGCCGGGGTCTCATCCACTTCCGGATCCGGGGTCTCATCTGATATTACTGTTGCACTGTTTATTATAGTCGTATTTCTATCAGCTTTTCTTACAGTGTATTCGCAAGTGATAGTCACATCTTCATCTGGTGCAATACTCTTGATGGTTACTGTAGTGCCATTAATCACTGCATTCTCATCAGATACGCCTGTGATTACCGGTACGCCACTTCCATCTGCCGTCTCCAGAATATCTTCTACTACAATATCATGGAGTGTCACATTTCCTGCATTTTTCACAGTAATCTGATATTCGA
>DVFT01000028.1 GCA_018713105.1 Candidatus Limivivens merdigallinarum
CCCAGCGAGAGAACCTGGGTGTGGAAGCGTTTTAAGGAAAAACGGTCTCCCTCCTGTTCCTTGACGGCATCCCGAAGATCCATGAAATTCAGATATCCCACATAATATTTCAGATAGTTGGCGGGGGACTCCAGGAGAGCATCGTAGAGGGCGTTGGCGGAAGCCTCCTGGAATCCGAAATTGCCTAAGTAGGCGGCGACCTCCGACCTGCCGAAGCCATAGTAATGGACCGCGATATCCATCAGGGAAGAGATCCCAAGGGACAGGGAGCGGTTTAAGCGGTACAGTTCTGCTTCATTGGGATCCGTGTCGGCAAGACCGTAGGAATACATTTCCACATAGGTTGCCCAGCCCTCTGTATAGCCGCCGAAGCTAAACAGGCACCGCACGGGATCCGTGTTTTTCTGACTGCAGTAGACGGTCTGATAGAGGTGGCCTGGGTAACCTTCGTGGGCGAGGGTGGTGTAGAGATCCAGGGGGGAATAGGTGGAGCCCCGGTTGATGTAGATGACGTTTTCCGAAAGGTCGTCGATGGGCGGCGTCAGGTAAAAGGCAGGGCTCAAATAATCCTCCAGGGATTCGTGGACGAATTTGACCGTATAATGGGCTTCCGGGGCTTTTGGAAAATCCTCGGTGATCTTTCCCTCCAAATCTCCCAGGATTTCCTCAGGGGAGAGCTCCTCGAAGACATCCTCTTTTTGGATATCTATTCCACTTTTCTGGGCGTCCAGATACCAGGTGTCGTCCTCCAGGATGGTGGAGGGAGAATTGTCCAGGGAAAAAGCGATGGCGCTTCCCAGGGTTTCTGTGGCAGCCAAAAGCTCCGGGTGCCCTTCTGCCAGGGCACGCATAGAATTGAAATCGGACTGAAGCTGGGATTCGATGCGCGTCCGGATCTGCTCCACAGGGGTATAGCAGCCGGTGAGATCCCGAACCAGATATTCGTAGTATTGCTTTCCCTGGGTGAGATAGCACAGCCCTTTTTCGTTGGAGCCGCTGCCCTTCAGCGCGGTAAGCCCATCGATCAGGAGCTGGTAGGCGGGGATGACATGGTCTGCCACTGCCTGGGCGTTCCGGTCTATGTAAGCTGCCTTCTCCTCGTTGGTGAGAAAATCCGTTTCACTGATGCGGTCAGTAAAAGTGGTAATGAGAAAATTGCTGCCGGGATCCTGGATAAAGGCTCTGCACTGGCTGATGATCTGCTCTGCCAGCGTGTCGTTCATAAAAAGTCCTCTTCGCGCCTTTTCCTTTTCGTATTCCAGGATGGAAGCGTAATAGTCCTCCATGTTTGCCAGGAGCGCTAAATAATCGTCGAGATCCCTCTCCCGGTAAAAGGCATATTCCGCCAGCAGGATGGGAAGCTGTGCCTGAGTGCCGATGGTAGGACCTAAAGGCTCCGAGTAAAAGGCAAAATTCTGCCCGGACATCTGGTTCTTGAAATAGAGATCCAGGATGTCATAGGTCAGCCGGTTCTGCCGGGACAGGGCGCGGTAGGCAAAACGGGACAACTCCTCCTGATATTGGGAGGACAGCTTGGCAGAGGCTGTGACCGCTTCGGGGCTTAAGTTTCCCAGCGTGACTGGATACTCCTCAATGCCGTATGTTTCCGGTGTTTTCAGGGTATAGTGGAGGCTTAACGTATTGCCTTGGAGTTCTTCCCGGAACAAACGATCCGTAAAGTCCAAAAAGGAGGCATTGTGGCAGTAGACCAGGACGGAAAACAGGAGAAAAAAGGAAGCCGGGATAAATAGAAGTTTCAGGAGCAGGGGAGTAGGTCTTTTTGACATGGGTTCTCACCAAAAGATCCTTTTTCATTATTGTATTTGAAAAAAGATGAAATAGAACTGTAGAAAACAATGGATATCCATTGACTTTTCCATAAAAATCCGCTACACTAGTTAACAATAGTGTAATAGATTTGTAATGATTAAAAAAGGAGAATTGGATGAAAAGAGAGATATGGCTGGCAGCCGGTGCGGCGGCTTTCTTATGTCTGGCAGCGGCGCCGGCTCCGAAGATATCCGCCTCCGAAGCGATCGTCGGTGTTGTCACAGATGGCGCTGAAGCGGTTGCTCCCGAGACAGAACCCGAGACGGAAGAGGTCAAAAAAGGCTGGGTACAGGAGGCAGACGGCAATTACTATTACTACAACCGCAGGGGTGTGAAGCAGACAGGGCTGATCACTGTGGATTCCAAAGTCTATTATCTGGATCCCCAAACCGGAGCCAGGCGCACAGGTGTGCAGAAGATCAATGGGAAGAGGTATTTCTTTGATCCGGAGACCGGGCAGAGAAAGCGCGGCTGGATCACCTACAACGGCAATACCTATTATTTCTGCTCAAAGTGGTATGCCGTGACGGGGATGAAGCGGATCAGGGGAAGCCGTTATTACTTTAATTATAAGGGTGTTCTCTACCGGAATACGATCATACGGAACAAATACGCGGTGGATGCCGACGGAAAGGTACAGTCCGGCTGGTGTGAGATCAACGGGAAGAGGTATTATGCGGATCCCAAGAACTATCAGATCAAGCGGAACGGCTGGTACAGGATTGACGGCGAATCCTATTATTTTGAGTCGGACGGCAGTATGAGGGTACTTTCCGGCGTTGTGCTGCGGAACAAGAAGCGTTATTACTATGATGCCTCTACCGGAGAGCAGAAGACCGGATGGGTGGATGTAGGAAAGAACCGTTACTATTTCAGCCCGAGAACCGGAGCCGCTTATACCGGCTGGCACAGGATCAAGGGCAAATATTATTATTTCAGCTCCAAGGGCAAGCTTTACCGGAACCGGTGGGTTGCCAAGAAATATTATGTGGATGCGGAAGGGGTTCGCCAGTATGGCTGGATCACGCTGGATGGAAACAAGTATTATCTCAACGAAAAAACAGGCAGGAAGACTACCGGTTGGGCGACCATCGGAAAGTACCGGTACTACTTTGACAAGAACGGCGTGATGCAGAAGGATAAATGGGTGAACAACCGCTACCTCAAATCCAACGGCAGGATGGCAAAGAGCGCCTGGGTGGGCGGCGTCTATGTGGACAAAAACGGAAAGAAGACCAGTAAGACCAGGACCCCCGGATTTTTCTCAAACAGCAAATACACCTATTATTTAAGTGACACTTATGAAAAACAGAAAGGCTGGATTGTGGATAATGAAAAATATTATCACTTCGATACAACGACAGCCCGGATGGATAAGAACAAGTGGGTGGATGGATTCTATGTGGGATCTGACGGAGCAAGGCTTTCGAATATGATGTTTACCCTGGACGGGTCTACCTATCTGTTCCTGGCGGACGGGACGAAAGCCACCGGTATCGTGGAGTTTGAGGGAAAGAAATATTATTTCCTGAACACAACAGGGGCGAGACAGACCGGGTTCATTACCGTGGACGGCTACACCTATTACTTTGATCCCAATGCAAACGGAGCGATGGCGGTCAACGACGAGATGCTGATCGGGAATGTCTACTATTCCTTTGATGCCAACGGACATATCGTAGCGCAGACGGAGAACAATTCCGACGAGGCGTTGGGGCAGGCGATTGCGGCTTATGCCCAGAGGTTTATCGGCAATCCCTATGTGTGGGGAGGAACCAGCCTGACCAATGGGGCAGATTGCTCCGGATTCGTTCAGTCTGTGTTTGCCCATTTTGATATCAAACTTCCCAGAACGACCTATGAGCAGTATCCTGGAGTAGAGGGCTATGCAACGCCGATTTATATTTCCGAGGCAGACTTAAAGCCGGGCGACCTGGTATTTTACTATGCCAATATCAGCCATGTGGGAATCTACATCGGAGACGGCAAGATCGTACACGCCTCTAATTCCCAGCCTTATCCGGCGGGAGGAATCAAGATTTCTTCCTATGATTATACTTGGATCAAAGGATGTGTCCGTTACTGGTGATAAAAGCCTTTTGACAAAAAACTACAAGAGAAGAATAAGACGCAGTACAGACCGGAGAGTTTTCTCCGGTCTGTTTTGCAGTTGCTGAAAATTCTTAAGAATGATGCGGGTAGATTGACATTTGTTAGAATGTTCGTTACACTGGTTAAAGGAAATGTAATAAAAATTTAATGAACTTTGGGGAGACTGGAATGAAAAAGAGAGTTGGAATCGCCGCCTTGGCGGCGATGTGTTTCAGCCTGTGTGTGCCGCAGCAGAATCTGGCGGATGAAGTCCTCAGGGAAGCAGAGAGCCTGGGGAGGGCGGAAAGCTCTGCCGTGACAGCGATTGGGGAAGAAGACAAGGAGACTGCGGCCGAGAAGAGGAGAGGCTGGGTCACAGAGCCGGACGGGAAGGTCTATTATTATGACCGGAAAGGTGAGAAGCAGACCGGGCTGCTGACCCTGGACGGGAAGGTCTATGATCTGGATTCCAGGACAGGAGAACGTCTCACGGGTATCCAGAAAATCGGAAAGCGGTACTATTTCTTCCATCCCAAGACCGGGGAACGGAAACGGGGCTGGGTTGATTATGAGGGAAAGCGGTATTACTTCTGCCGGAACTGGTATGCCGTCAAAGGCAAACGCAAAATCGGGAAAAACCGCTATTACTTCAATTCCCGGGGAGAGCTGTACCGAAGCTGCATTGTCCGTGGAAAATACCTTGCCGATGAGAGAGGGCGCCTGGTTAGGGGATGGTATACCCTGAATGGAAAGAGATATTATGCGTCCCCCAGCAATTATCTTATCAAAAAAGGCGGCTGGCACAAAATTGGCGGGGAACGGTACTATTTTGAGCCGGATGGAAGTGTAAGGCAGCTCTCCGGTTTGGTGAAGCGTGGGAAGAAGTATTATTATTACGATCCGAATACCGGGAAACCGAAGAGCGGGTGGGTGAACCACGGCAAAAACCGCTACTATTTCAGTCGGGGAACGAAAGCCGCATACACCGGCTGGCATAAGATCAAAGGCAAAAAATATTATTTCAGCTCTAAAGGGAAACTCTACCGGAATACCTGGGTGGCAAAGAAATATTATGTGGATACGGACGGAGCAAGGCAGTATGGATGGCTTCAGATGGCAGGACAGAAGTATTATCTGAACGAGACAACAGGTCTTCGGGCCACAGGATGGACTACCGTAGGAAAGTACCAATACTATTTTGATAAAGACGGCGTCATGCAGAAGGAGACTTGGGTGGATGACTGCTATCTCAAGCCCAACGGGCGTATGGCAAAAAGCACTTGGGTGGGCGGCGTCTATGTGGGCAGAGACGGCAAAAAAACAGGCAAGACCAGACAGCCCGGCTTATTCCGCAATGGAAAATACACCTACTACCTCAATGACCAGTACGAGAAGGTCAAAGGCTGGGTGGCGCATGAGGGCAAGTATTATTACTTCCAGCCCACCAATGCCCGGATGGCAACGGATCAGTGGGTGGATGGCTATTATATAGGTAGTGACGGCGCAAGGCTGATGAATCAGATGGTGAAGCTTTCCGATGGAAAGACTTACCTCTTCCTGGCGGATGGATCCAAAGCAACGGGAATCATGGAGTACAATGGAAAGAAATACCATTTCAAAAATGTAACCGGGGAGCAGGATACCGGTCTGATGACGGTGGATGGATATTTGTATTATTTTGACCCGGATCTGGGAGGGGCGATGGTGGTGAGCGATACCAGGACGATCTCCGGGACGGTGTACACCTTCGATGAGCAGGGACATATGACCAGCCAGGCAGCAGATCCTTCGGAAGATGCCTTAGGAGAGCGGATCGCCCAGTACGCCCAGCAGTTTATCGGGAACCCTTATGTATATGGAGGCAATAGTCTCGTCAGCGGAACCGACTGCTCCGGCTTCGTGAACCTGGTGTTCGCCCATTTCGGGATCAAGGTACCCAGGACAACGTGGACGCTCTACGAAGGAGTGGAAGGTTACGCCACACCGAAGTATGTATCCCAGGCAGAATTAAAGCCCGGGGATCTGATTTTCTATTATTCCGATATCCGCCATGTGGCGATTTATATCGGTGATGGAAAAATTGTCCATGCGTCCAACAGCAAACCTTATCCAGCAGGAGGAATCAAGATTTCTAACTATGACTGGACCTGGATTAAGGGGTGTGTCCGATATTGGTAAAATGAAAAAGCGGTGGGAACATCCGGTTTTGGATGTTTCCATCGCTTTTTGTATCAGAGTCTCATTTAACTCTTCAGGAGCTTCTTTACCTCCATCAAGGATTTCCTAAGGTCCAAAAGTTTGCGGTTTAAGTTCGGAATTTCATAAATTTTCACACTTAACCGCTCCTTGAAAGCTCGTTTTTTCGTCATAGCCCCTCATTTTTTCTACATATCTTCAATTTTAGGATATGCTATCATAATTATGTTGTCATATACAATCCAATCCGGTAACGGAAAGGAGGTGTACATATTTATGGAGATTATATTCTCTATTACAGTTACCGTTACGGCGGGTGTGATTTGTCATCTCATCTGCAATTGGCTAGACGGTAAGGGACGTGACAACTAGCCGAAGAAACCCCCGAGGCAGCACCCTCGGGGGTTTCGTTTGGTGTACATATAACACAGAAATCTATTCTCTATTGCCATCTTCACTATATCACACGCAGAATTCTTTGTCAATAACTTAGAAATGTATTTACATGCCGCATCTTACGGACACTTAATCACCATCTTATGAATCGGATTCCGCAGCTTGGAAAACTTCCTCTCATATTCCGTCATCACATTTCCCACCATCATCTTTTCGTCCTTGTGGAGATTGTAGGTGCAGGCCAGAAGCTCCCAGCCGGCCTCCTTTTGTTCCTCCAGGGAGAAATCGAACAGCCCGCGGTTGTCCGTCTTGAATTCCACGATGCCTCCGGCGGGGAGAACCTGTTGGTAGCGGGCTAGAAATTCCCGGGAAGTGAGGCGGCGTTTGGCGTGGCGGTCCTTGGGCCAAGGGTCGGAGAAGTTCAGGTAGATCTTCTCCACCTCGCCGGGAGCAAAGATGTCGGGCAGCTCCTGGGCGTCGATACAGAGATAGAAAAGGTTTGGAAGCGTCTGTTCCAGTTCCTCTCGTTTCTGGAGGGCGCGGTAGAGGACGCTGGTATACCGCTCGATCCCAACGTAGTTGACGTCAGGATGGAGCAGAGCCATTTCCGTGAGAAACTGCCCTTTTCCCATCCCCACCTCGATGTGGATGGGGTTTTGGTTTCCGAATCGTTCTGCCCAGCGACCTTTCTGTTCGGCGGGAGTTTGGATGACAAAGGGGCTCTCGGCGACTGCTTCTTTGGCGCCGGGGATATTTCTTAAACGCATAAATTAAAGTTCTCCTTCCGTTTGGATATGATGCCTTAAGAGCTTGATCAGCTCTCTGGCGGCTGCACTTAAAGGATGATGCTGATTTTCCAGCATGATGATTTCCCGGGGAGGAATTTTTTCCTGGATATGGATTTCCACCATCTCACCGTTTTTCAGTTCCTCCTCCACCAAGGCTTTGGGGACAAAGCCGATGCCGAGACCGTGCTTGATCACCGGGACCATAAGGTCGGCGGTGGCAAGCTCGATCTCCGGCTTGAAGATCAGGCCGCTGGCAGCGTAAAGTTCCTTATATAATGAATAGGTCATGGTATTATCTGCCAGGCAGACGAGGGGATACTGCTGGACATCCTTTAGGGGGACGGTCCTGCCGCTTAAGCTTTGGTAGGAGGGACCGCCTGCCAGAATGTCCTGGGATTTCTTCACTGTCGTGATCTTAAAGCAGGCATCCTCCCGGATGGGGGTGGTGACCACGGCAAGGTCTGTCTTTCCTGCCTTCAGGTCTGCCAGCGTGTTAGGCGTGGTGCCGCTGGTGAGCTTTAAGCGGACCTTGGGGTATTCCCGGTGAAATTCTTCCAGATGTTCCAGAAGAAAGCAGTGAAGCGCCGTCTCCGTAACGCCGATGTAGACGGAACCGTTCTCAAAGCCCAGGGCGCTTCCGATGTTCTCCTCGCCGCGGAAGATCTGTTCGCAGGCAGGAGCGATATCGTGGTAGAGCTGGGCGCCCTCCGCCGTGAGGGTCACGCCCCTTTTGGAGCGGACAAAGAGACGGCAGCCCAGCTCCATTTCCAAATTCTGCATACAGCGGGAAACCGAGGGCTGGCTGGAAAGAAGTGCCTTGGCAGCCAGTGTAAAATTCTGGTATTTTGCGACGTAATAGAAAATTTTATAGTATTCAAAATTTGCAGCCATAATACTCCTATCATCCTTTAAAACGGAACCTCTGCAAAGGAGGCTCTCATAGATTTCAGGTATTACATCCATAGAATTTTGTTATTTTTCAAAACAGAACATCTAAAGTATAATCCATAAAGGTCAAATCAGCAAGACGAAATTTTTAGTGAAAATTGCCCTAGATTTTTTGTTGGAAAAGAGTATAGTATACACTGAAATCATGGAAGACAGGAGGAGAGAAAGGATGGATACGATCGTACAGCAGATTTCCGAGATCGAGCTTGCAGCGGTAAACATCATGAACGCGTCCGTTGAGGAAAAGAAAGAGATGGATGCCAAGCTGCAGAAAGAAATTCAGGAATATGATGCCGAGGTAGATGCCAGGACAGAAGCACAGCTGGAAAAACTGAATCAAGAACTGGCAGCCCAGAAAGAGGAAAGCCTGAAAACACTTCAGGAGGAAACCCAAAAAGAGATTCTGGCGTTGGATTCCGAATACTCCAGGAAACACGATTCACTGTCTGATGAAATTTTGAAAAAAATGATAGAGGGATGATTTATGGGAAGTTTGTTAGCGTACAGCGGCACCACCACAAAGATCCGTGCTATCCAGAGCCGGCTTTTAAAGCCAAGGGACTATGAGGAAATGGCAGGCATGAAGACCGTGTCAGAGGCGCTTTCCTATCTGAAACAAAAGCCGGCATACCGGGAACTGTTCCAGGGAAAGGACGAGAGCCAGCTTCACCGCAATGAGGTGGAGAACATGCTGGTTCATTCCATCCATGCGGACTTTCAGAAAATTTACCGGTTTTCTAATGTTCGCCAGAGAAAGTTTCTGGATCTTTATTTTGGACGATATGAGATTGCCATTTTGAAACGGTATATGAGAATGATGTTTGACCATCGCAGTATCAGGGAGGATCTGGCGATCTTCACCGATTTCTTCCACCGCCATTCGAAGATTGATCTGGATAAGGTCGCATCGAGCCGGACTATCGAAGAGTTTGTTGAGAATCTGAAAGGCAGTATTTACTACGAACCCTTGAAGCGGCTGGCAAATATCAAATCCCCGACACTGTGGGACTATGAAATGAGCATGGATTTGTTTTATTTCAGGTGGTTTTGGGAAAAAGGCACCGAAATCTTTTCAAGTAAGTCAGACCAAAGGATCTTTGAGGAAGGATATGGTGTCAAAATCGATCTTTTAAATATGCAGTGGATTGCCCGGGCTAAGAAATATTATCATATGGAGTCAGCGGATATCTATGCAATGACGATTCCGGTTACGTATCGTCTGAAGAAAGAGGATATCCACCGCATGGTAGAATCCGCTTCCATGGATGAGCTGAACGGAGCCATACGAAAAACGTATTACGGGCGTAAGTATGATTTTTTGAATGTAGAGACTTTGGACGAGAGCTACGTAAAGATCCGTCACTCTGTCCATAGCAGAAATGCAAGAAATGATCCTTATTCTCCGGCTGTCATTATTTCTTACCTTTATGAAAAGGAACATGAGATTGATAAGCTTACCATGGCTCTTGAATGTGTCCGTTACGGACTGCCTCAAAATGAAACATTGAAATATATTATGGGTTAAGGGGGAATAGGGCTTTGATTGAAAAAATGAAGTTCCTAAGTATTACCGGCCCCAAGGCCGACATTGACCGGGTGGTCAATCAATACTTAGTGAAATACGAGATACAATTGGAAAATGCAATGGCTCAGCTCAATACGGTGCAGAGGCTGACGCCTTATATTGAGATCAACCCGTATCGGGAATGGCTGAACAAGGCGAACGAGCTGCTGGGCCAAGTGCCGGAATACAGCGAAAGCGACATGGGAAAGATTTCCCTGGAGGAAGCCGTCGAGACGGTCAAAACCTTGAGTGACAGTGTCGCTGGGCTTCGCGGCAGAAAGACTTCCCTGGAGGAACAGCGGGAGAAGCTGAAAGCTTCCCTGAGAAGGATTGAGCCTTTCATGGCGTTCCAGTTCAATATCCATAAGCTTTTGGGCTTCAAATTTATCAAGTACCGCTTTGGCAAGATAGCCCATGAGTATTACGAAAAGCTGGAAAAATATGTCTATGAGGATTTAGACAGCGTATTTTTCAAATGCAATACAGATGAGCAGTATGTATGGGGAATTTACTTTGTACCTGCTACACAGGCGGATGAGATTGACGCGGTATACTCCTCCATGCATTTTGAACAGATGTATCTTCCAGATGAATATGAAGGTACACCAAAGGAAGCGGCTGAGAAGCTCCATCAAGAGATTGATGAATATGACAGAAAGATCGAAGAGTGCCAGCAGGAGATCAGGAACAGCATCCAGACCTCCTTGGATAAGCTTCTGAGGGCGCAGAATTGCCTTTCTAAGCTTAGCTACAACTTTGATGTGAGAAAGCTAGCAGCCTGCACCAAATCACAGGGGGACAATCAGGTCTTCTATATTTTATGCGGCTGGATGACGGAACATGACGCGAAGGCATTCCAGCGGGAGATCGCAGCGGATATGAATCTTTATTGTATTCTGGAGGACGACCAGAACAATATTTTGAATCCGCCGCCTACCAAGCTGAAGAATCCAAAGATTTTCAAACCGTTCGAGATGTTTATCCGTATGTACGGACTTCCGGCTTACAATGAGATCGATCCGACGATCTTTGTAGCCTTGACTTATGCCTTTATCTTTGGCGCTATGTTCGGAGATGCCGGACAGGGATTGGTGCTGTTGATCGGAGGCGCGGTTCTGTACCGCTTAAAGAAGATGGATCTGGCAGCGATCATCAGCTTTGCCGGAATCTTCTCCACTATTTTCGGTTTTCTGTTCGGAAGTATTTTCGGATTTGAAGATATTATCCCTGCCTTATGGCTGAGACCCGTTGAAAGCATGACGCAGATACCGGTGATCGGATCTTTAAACACGGTGTTCATCGTAGCGATCGCATTCGGTATGTTCCTGACGATCATGACAATGATTTTCCACATTATCAATGGGATCAAGGCGAAGGATGCAGAAAACACCTGGTTTGATACCAACGGTCTGGCAGGACTGGTCTTCTATGGAGCCATTGTGGTGGTACTGGGCTTGTTCGTGACCGGGCACACGATGCCGGCGGCCATTGTCCTGGTCATCATGTTCGTCATCCCGCTTCTTTTGATCGCGCTCAAGGAACCGCTTTCCCGTCTGGTAGAAAAGAAGGCGGATCTGATTCCGGGCGGCAAAGGGATGTTCGTGGTTCAGACCTTTTTTGAACTCTTTGAGGTTCTGCTCAGCTATTTCTCCAATACGCTTTCCTTTGTGCGTATCGGCGCTTTCGCAGTAAGCCATGCTGCGATGATGGAAGTAGTCCTGATGCTGGCCGGCGCTGAGACCGGCGCCTCTCCAAACTGGCTTGTGGTCATCCTGGGAAATATTTTTGTAATCGGTATGGAGGGACTGATCGTAGGAATTCAGGTACTCCGTCTGGAATATTATGAAATGTTCAGCCGGTTCTACAAAGGTACAGGACGTGAATTCAAGCCATTTACGAAAAAAAATTAGAGAGAAAAAACAGGAGGTAGTAAAATGTCCACATTAACTCAAGTAGTATTCGTAATCGCATTGGTATTAAGTATTATTCTTCCTTTTGGCTATTATCTGATCGGTGAGAGAAACAGAGGCCGCTATAAAACTTCTCTGGCAGTAAATGTGTTCTTCTTCTTCGGTTTCCTTCTGGTTGCCAGCGTTGTGGCTCTGGGAAGCGGAAGCACTGCACTGGCTGCTGAGACGACAGCAGAAGCAGGCGCAGGTCTTTCTACAGGAATGGGCTATCTCGCAGCAGCGTTAGTTACCGGTTTGTCCTGTATCGGCGGTGGTATCGCAGTTGCCAGTGCTGCAAGCGCTGCCCTTGGAGCGATCAGTGAAGATCAGAGCATCCTGGGTAAATCCCTTATCTTCGTAGGTCTTGCAGAAGGATGCTGTCTGTACGGTCTGATCATCTCCTTCATGATCTTAGGTAGATTATAATTCTATGAAAATGTATCTGATCAGTGATAATGTCGATACCTATACCGGAATGAGACTGGCCGGCGTGGAGGGCTGCGTGGTGCATGAGCGCTCGGAGCTTCGGGAAGCTCTGGAGCGCACCATAGCTGACAAATCCGTAGGGATCATTCTTCTGACTGAAAAATTCGGCAGAGAATTCCCGGATATTGTGGATGATGTCAAGCTGAACCGCAGGCTTCCCCTGATTGTAGAGATTCCGGACCGCCATGGTACGGGCCGCAGGCCTGACTTTATCACAGCTTATGTAAATGAAGCCATTGGATTGAAACTGTAAAGAAGGTGAATTGTTTGACGACAGAAGAAAAGCTGAAACATTTTGAAGAGGCTGCTCTTGAGGAGGCCCGCCAGAAGAGCGCCAAAGCCGTGGAAGAGCATCGGCAGGTTTTGGAAAAGCTGAAACAGGATCATATTGATGAGAAGGACCGCCAGGCTGCGCTTCAGATCAAGACAGAGACCGATAAGCTGAAAAGGGCAAATAATATGGCGGTTTCCAAAGAGGAGATCGAGATCAAACGTCAGATTTCCAGAAAACATGACGAATTAAAAGAAAAACTTTTTGTAGAAGTAAGGCAGAAACTGGATGACTTCATGACCACTTCCGCTTATCAGAAGCTTCTGATCCGCGAGATCAAGGAAGTGCTGGAGGTGGCAGGTGAGGATGAAGTGACCATCTACATCGATCCGGCGGATGAGTCCATGCTGACGAGTCTTCATGCGGCGACCAATACAGCGCTGACGCTCTCACAGTATTCCTTCGGAGGCGGTATTCGTGCGGTGCTTCCAAGCCGTCACATTTTGATTGACAATTCCTTTTCCACCAAGCTGGGAGAGATCAAACAGGATTTTCGTTTTGACGGAGGTATGAGCCATGAATAAGACAGGTATGATCTACGGCATCAACGGTCCCGTCATTTATCTGAAGGGCAATACCGGATTCAAGATGGCTGAGATGGTATATGTCGGGAAAGAGCGCCTGGTAGGAGAGGTAATCAATCTGACCGAGGATACCACCACAGTCCAGGTATTCGAGGAGACTACAGGGCTTCGTCCGGGTGAGACCGTGGAGGCAGCCGGAGATGCGATTTCCGTTACTTTGGCGCCGGGTATCCTGAATAATATCTTTGACGGTATCGAGCGGCCGTTGAGTGAGATCGCAAAATCCGGCGGTGCCTATATCAACCGCGGTGTCCAGGTAGATTCCCTGGATACCAAAAAACTTTGGGACGTCCACATGACCATCAAAGCAGGCGACCAGGTGAGCGGCGGAACGATCATTGCCGAAGTGCAGGAAACTCAGGCGATCGTGCATAAATCCATGGTTCCTCCCAATATGGCTGGAACGATCCTGGATGTGGCCGCCGACGGCAAATATACTATTTTTGATCCTATTGCAACGTTGCAGCTTCCTAACGGCAACGAAGTGAAGCTGACTCTGGCACAGAAATGGCCCATCCGTGTACCACGTCCTACGGCGGCCAGATTCGCAGCCAGCAAACCGCTGCTTACCGGGCAGCGTATCCTGGATACCCTCTTCCCCATCGCAAAGGGCGGCACGGCAGCCGTTCCGGGTGGATTCGGTACCGGAAAAACCATGACACAGCATCAGATCGCAAAGTGGTCGGATGCCGATATCATTATCTACATCGGATGCGGAGAGCGTGGAAACGAGATGACCCAGGTACTGGAAGAGTTCTCACAGTTGGTAGACCCCAGAAGCGGCAAACCTTTGATGGACCGTACTACCCTGATCGCCAATACCTCCAACATGCCTGTGGCAGCCCGTGAGGCATCTATCTACACAGGAATCACACTGGCAGAGTATTACCGGGATATGGGGTACGACGTTGCCATCATGGCGGATTCCACTTCTCGTTGGGCAGAGGCCTTAAGAGAGCTTTCCGGACGTCTGGAGGAAATGCCTGCGGAGGAAGGGTTCCCGGCTTACCTGGCATCCAGGCTGTCTGCTTTCTATGAGCGCGCCGGCATGATGCAGAACTTAAACGGAACGGAAGGAAGCGTGTCTATCATTGGCGCCGTATCTCCCCAGGGCGGCGACTTCTCCGAACCGGTCACCCAGAATACCAAGCGTTTCGTGCGCTGCTTCTGGGGTCTGGACAAATCTCTCGCCTATGCGAGACATTTCCCGGCGATCCAGTGGCTGACCAGCTACAGTGAGTACCTGACAGACCTGGCTCCCTGGTATCAGGAGAATGTGGACAAGCGCTTTGTGGATCACAGAAACCAGATCATGGCAATCCTCAACCAGGAGAGCAGCCTGATGGAGATCGTCAAGCTGATCGGCAGCGATGTACTTCCCGATGATCAGAAGCTGACCCTTGAGATTGCCCGTGTGATCCGCCTGGGATTCCTTCAGCAGAATGCGTTCCACAAGGAGGATACCTACGTTCCCATGAAGAAGCAATTCCTGATGATGGACGTAATCCTTTACCTGAATACCAAAGCAAAGGCTTTGGTTGCCATGGGAATGCCCATGTCCATTCTGAAAGAAAACAATATTTTTGACCGTATCGTTTCTATTAAGTATGATGTACCAAACAAGCAGCTGGAAATGTTTGATGATTACTATAAAGCAATAGACGAATTCTACAATGAAGTCATTGCGAAAAATGCGTAGGGAGGTTTCAAGATGTCAATTGAATATTTAGGACTCAGTAAGATCAACGGCCCCCTCGTAGTTCTGGAAGGGGTGGAGAATGCCTCTTTTGAAGAGATTGTAGAAATTACGGTGGACGGTACAGAAAAGAAGCTTGGCCGTATTGTGGAATTGTATGAGGACAAAGCTGTCATCCAGGTCTTTGAGGGAAATGAAGGCATGTCCCTGAAGAATACCCATACGAAGCTGACCGGACATCCCATGGAGGTAGCGCTCTCCCCGGACATCCTGGGAAGGACCTTCAACGGGATCGGGCAGCCCATCGACGGGCTGGGAGATGTGAAGGCTGAAGTAAAAAAGAACGTCAACGGTCTTCCACTGAATCCGGTTACCCGTGAGTACCCCCGTAACTATATCCGTACCGGTATCTCCGCCATCGATGGACTGACGACCCTGATCCGCGGGCAGAAGCTGCCGATCTTCTCAGGAAACGGTCTTCCCCATGACCGACTGGCTGCACAGATCGTAAAACAGGCGTCCTTGGGAGACGAGGCATCGGATGAAAAATTCGCAATTGTATTCGCCGCTATGGGCGTCAAATACGACGTGGCAGAGTTTTTCCGCAAGACCTTTGAGGAAAGCGGCGTTTCCAATCATGTAGTGATGTACCTGAACCTGGCAAACGATCCGGTGGTAGAGAGGCTGATTACGCCGAAGGTCGCCCTGACAGCGGCAGAGTATCTGGCATTCGAAAAAGGAATGCATATTTTGGTAATCCTGACCGATATGACCTCTTTTGCTGAGGCAATGCGTGAGGTCTCCTCTTCCAAGGGAGAGATTCCTTCCCGTAAGGGTTATCCGGGATACCTTTACAGTGAACTGGCGACCATCTATGAGCGTGCCGGCATTGTGCAGGGCGTGGACGGTTCTGTGACCCAGATTCCGATTCTGACCATGCCCAATGACGATATCACCCATCCCATCCCTGACCTGACCGGTTATATCACCGAAGGTCAGATTGTTCTGGACCGCCAGCTCCATGGACAGGCGATTTACCCGCCCATCAACGTGCTGCCCTCCCTGTCCCGTCTGATGAAGGACGGTATCGGTGAGGGTTACACCAGAGAAGACCATCAGGCTGTGGCGAACCAGCTCTTCTCCTGTTACGCGAAGGTGGGAGATGCAAGAGCCCTGGCATCCGTTATCGGTGAGGATGAATTGTCTCCTCTGGATAAAAAATATCTGGAATTTGGAAAACGGTTTGAGAATGAGTTCGTAGGACAAGGCGAGGAGGAGAACCGTACTATCATCGAAACCCTGGATAAGGGCTGGGAGCTTCTCGAAATGCTGCCGAGGGAAGAACTCGACCGTATCGATACGAAGCTTTTGGATAAGTATTATAAACCAGCAGGAGAATCTGAGGTGATTTCATGAATCCCAACACCTTCCCCACAAAGGGAAACCTAATTCTGGCAAAGAACTCCCTGGCTCTTGCCCGTCAGGGATACGATCTGATGGATAAGAAACGAAATATCCTGATGCGTGAGATCATGGGATTGATCAGCCAGGCATCGGACATCCAGGGCGAGATCGATAAGACGTTCCGCGAGGCGTATGCGCTGCTCCAGAAGGCGAACATCGAGATGGGAATCCATCTGGTGGAAGAGATTTCTTTCTCCGTGCCGGTGGAAGAGTCTGTTCGGATCAAGACCCGAAGCGTCATGGGAACGGAGATCCCGTTGGTAGAATATAAGCCCAAGGGTCAGATTCCTACCTATGCTTTTTACAGCACGACGCATAGCCTGGATGAGGCAAAGATTGCCTTTGAGAAGGTAAAGGATCTGACGATACGTCTTTCCATGATTGAAAACGCGGCTGTCCGTCTTGCCACCAATATCAAGAAGACACAGAAGAGGGCGAATGCGCTGAAGAATATTACCATCCCTATGTATGAGAGTTTAACAAAGAGTATTCAGAATGCGCTGGAAGAGAAGGACCGGGAAGAGTTCACCAGGCTGAAGGTAATCAAGAGAATGCAAGGCAAATAGGCGAAAGCTGCAATAGTAAGAAGGGACGGCCGTTTCTTTGGAACGGTCGTCCCTTTGTGCGTGAGTGCGCCCGGATGGCAGTGGGCTTAGCGGATATGGTTTTTGACTTCGGTATTGTAAAGGGGAGTTGGAAACGGTATACTAACAGGGAAGGGGGGATTTTTATGAAAAAGAAATGTTTTCAAAAGCTGCTGTGCTGCTGTCTTGCCGCGTTTGTGTTCCTGGGATGCATGGATGTTTGCGGCAGGGAAATGTCCAAGGTGCAGGCGGCGAAAACCGGATGGGTTGCGAGGAAGGGAAAGCAGTATTATTACAAAAAGGATGGAACCAAGGCGAAAGGCCTTGTGAAGATAAACGGGAAGCGGTATTTTTTTGACCAGAAGACAGGCGAGCAGAGGAAGGGCTTTATCACCTGGAGAAAAAAGACCTACTATTTCTGCCGGAAAGGATATGCGGTGACAGGGCTTCGGAAGATCGGGCGCTACCGCTATTATTTTAACGGCAAAGGTGTGATGTACAGGAATTCCTGGGTGAAAAACCGCTATTATGCCGGAAAGAACGGGCGCTTGTATACAGGTTTCCGGAAAATTAGCGGGCGTACCTACTATTTTGACAAAACCACCGGGCAGAAAGTGACCGGATGGAAAAAGATCGGAAACAAGACCTATTATTTCAATTATAAAGGGATACTCTACCACAACCGCTGGGTAAAGGATACCTACTATGTAGACGATGACGGCGCCCGGGTAAAGGGCTGGCTGAATCTGGGAGGCGAGACCTACTATCTGAATCCCAGGACCGGAAAGAATGCCGTAGGCTGGACGAAGATCAAGGGGGAACAGTATTATTTTAATCAAAAAGGGGTCATGCAGCGGAAACGCTGGGTGAACGGCAGATACCTTGGAATGGACGGCAAGATGGCGAAGAATACCTATGTGGGCCGGTACTATGTGGGCGAGGACGGCAAAAAGACGGGAAAAACCAGAAAGACCGGATTTTTCACGGAGAATGGAAAGACCTGGTATCTGGATGCCAACTATGAGGAAGTGACGGGATGGATCGAGCTAGAGGATGGAAGGAGCTTCCACTTTGATGAAGAGACAGGCGTTATGGATACGGATCAATGGGTAGACGGCTTCTATCTGGGTGAGGACGGAGCCAAGGTGGAAGATGGCTTTTTCACTGTGGATGGGGATACCTATCTGTTCGATGAGGATGGCTACCGGAGGACGGGGCTGGTCATCGTATCCATGAAAACCTATTACCTGGATGACAAGGGAATCCTTCAGACAGGCTTCCGTGTCCTGGACGGCGTTACCCACTATTTTGACCCGGAGGACGGCGGAGCCATGGCGGTGAGCAAGGGGCTTCTCATCAAGGGAAGCTATTATCTCTTTGACGCGGACGGCTATATCTATGCCAGGGCGCCGGAAAGCTCCGAGGAAGCCAAAGGGGTTCAGATCGTCATGTACGCCCAGCAGTTTATCGGAAACCCTTATGCGGAAGGCGGCACAAGCCTCACAGAGGGGGCGGACGCCTCCGGCTTTACCCAATCGGTGATGGCGAAATTCGGCATCCAGCTTCCCAGAAGCGCGAAGGAGCAGGGAAATCCAGGAAACGAAGGCCAGAAAGTATCCGTGGAGGATCTGAAACCCGGAGATTTGATTTATTATGAAAATCCAAAACCCCATGTGGGTATCTACATGGGTTCCCAGCGTGTGCTCCATGCATCCGACAGCAGGGATTATCCGGTGGGCGGGATTAAGGTCTCTGCTTATAATTTCCGGAAGATTACGTCTTGTATCCGATATTGGTAAAAACAGGGCTTGACATTGCCGGGAAAATCAAACCTTGAAAGCTTTTCGGGAAACTACAAGAGAACTGGATAACCTGTACTCTGTATTTTCAAAGCAATGTGGCTTGTCGGAGCCGGAATACTGGTCACTTCTGATGATCTACGAGGGAGTGGTGACCCAGAGCAAGATCAGCGAACAGCTTTTCCTAAGCAGGCAGACGCTCAATTCTGCTTTTAAACAGCTGGTCAAAAAGGGGCTGATCGTCCTTAAGCCTTATGAAAATAATCAGAGATCCAAAAAAGCCATATTAACTCCGTTAGGGAAAGAGCTGGTGGAAAAGCAGGTGATCCGCATGCACCAGATTGAAGAACAGACATGGGAAAAGCTGGCAAAGCAGGAACAGGACAGTCTGGCGAGGCTGACCAGAAAATATGCGGACGTTTTAAGTGAAACGCTGCAGGAGATGAAACGGCAGAAAAATGAAATAAAATCATCGGAGGACTTACAGCCGCAGCTGTAAGGGCGGAGAAGATGACGAGTGCGCTCGGTTACTTTTGGCAAGGAAGGAACCGGGCGCTTTTTGCTGTGACAGTGATCCTATTGATCCTGGATGTGATCGGCGCGCTGTTCATCCCGACCCTGGCGGCAGAAATGCTGAACCTGGGAACGTCGGGAAGCTCTTTTACACAGCTTTGGCACACAGGGCTTTTGATGGCGCTGATGTCGCTTCTGTCCGGCGCCTGCGCGATTCTGGGAGGATATACATGCGCAGTGCTGGCTGCCAGGATTGGTAAGGATATGCGTATGGCTGTTTACAAAAAATCGTTGAAATTGTCCGTGTACGACTTCCGGCAGTTCGGCACGGCATCCATTACAACCAGAACGGTTTCAGACATTAATACCATACAGATGGCATTCACCAGCACCGTGCAGATGATCCTGCCGGTTCCGGCGATTTGCGTGATCGCGCTGATCCTGTGCTTCCAGCTGGATTTCAGGATGGGAATGATCCTGCTGGGATGCATGCTGGCGGTACTGATCCTGGCATGCGGCATTATGTACAGTGCAGCGTCCCTGTTTAAAAAGCTCCAGAAGCTGTTGGACCGTATGTCCACCGTATTGCTGGAGAACCTTACGGGAGTCCATGTTGTCCGGGCATTTAACAACGAGAACAGGGAATACGGAAGGATGACGGAAGCTTTTTCGGAGTATGCCGAGACTTCTATTAAGGCAAACCGGCGATTTGCAAACCTGGACGGTCTTTCCTTCTTCTTTATCAATCTGTTCGTGGTGATCGTGTACTGGCTTTGCGGAAACGAAATCAATACGGGAAACCTTCAGATCTGAGATATCACAGCGGTGATCGAATATACCCTGATGGTGATGTTCTTTCTGATGATGGCGCAGATGGTCATCCTGACCCTGCCCCGTGCGCTGGAATGCTGCGGACGTATCCAGGCAGTCCTGGATCATACGCCGGAAATCCGTGACCTGGTTGAGAAGAATCCGGCAGAGGACTCCCACAAGGGCAAGACGGTACTGGCTTTTAAGGATGTTTCCTTCCGCTTTGCAGATGCGGAGGAAAATACCCTGAACCATTTGAACTTTGAATGCAAACGAGGGGAGACGACTGCCATCATCGGCGGCACCGGAAGCGGAAAATCCACAGTGGCATCCCTGATCCTGCGCTTCCATGACGTGACCAGCGGAGAGATCTGTCTGAACGGTACGGATATCCGAAAGATGAAGCAGAGCTTCCTCCGGGATCATCTGGCATACGTCCAGCAGAAGGCATGGCTGTTTTCAGGAACCATCCAGTCCAACCTCTGCTACAGCAGAAAGGATGCTTCCGAAGAGGAGCTGATGCATGCCGCGGAGGTGGCACAGGCGGGAGAATTTATCCGCTCCCTGCCCGATGGGCTTCAATCCTTTGTCGCCCAGGGCGGTACGAATTTTTCCGGCGGACAGAAGCAAAGGCTTTCCATCGCCCGCGCCCTGGTGAAAAAGCCGGAGCTTTATATCTTTGACGACAGCTTTTCCGCATTGGACTTCAAGACGGATGCGGCGCTGAGAAAAGCGCTGGCGAAGGAAACGGAGGATGCGGCAGTCCTGATCATTGCACAGAGGGTCAGCACGATCCGCCATGCCAACTGCATTGTAGTGCTGAACGAAGGCGAGATGGCGGGAATCGGTACCCATGAGGAACTTTTGGAAACCTGTCCGGTATATCGGGAAATCTATGAATCTCAGACAAAGGAGGCACAGGAATCATGAGAAGATCAAAAAACTACAGCACCGCGGCGCGGTTATTCGGCTATCTGCATCACCAGAAAGCCCGCCTCACAGTTGTGGTTATTTCTATTATCCTGTACGTTGGTCTCAGCATTTGGAATCCGATGTACAGCGCCATTGTCATTGACCATCTGTGGGAGAGCCTGCAGGCTGCCCGGGAGAGCGGATCAGCCTTTGCGATTACCTGGGATCATATGGGGCGGGAGCTGTTCCAGCTCACATGCCAGTATTTTTTTACCTGGATCTTTTACTATCTGCAGTCCTACCTGATGGCAAACGTAGCAGAAAATATGGTCCTTGGCATGAGAAAACAGGTGGAGGCAAAGCTGAACCGTCTGCCGCTTCGGTTTTTCGACCAGAACAAGGCAGGCGAGATCTTAAGCCGTGTTACCAGTGACCTGGATAAGATCACAGAGGTCATGCAGACAGGTCTCCTCAAGCTGATCGTCGCCATCGGAACCATGATCGGCTCGTTGATTATCATGTTTTACTATAGCGTGCCGCTGACCTTGATCTTTTTGATCTTTATGTTTGTCAGCATGGTGATCACAAGGGCGGTATCCAGACGAAGCCTGTGGCTTGCAAAGGATCAGCAGGAAACGATCGGAGCCCTGACCGGCATCGCCGAAGAGTATTACCACGGCAGGGATGTGATCAAAGCGTACAACCATGAGGCGGAAAGCACGGAACAGATGGAGAAGGCGGCGGAGGATGCATGCATAGCAAACCAGAAGCTCAGCTTCCTCACCAACTGCGTCAATCCGCTGATCCGTCTGCTTACCAGGCTGGCACATGTGGTGATTGCGATTATTGCAGGGCACGCCATGCTGACAGGAAGGCTGAGCGTAGGTATCGTACAGGCATTTTTCCAGTATATCAACCAGACTGCCGAACCGCTCACAGAAGCATCTTATATGATCAACTCCCTGCAGGCGGCGTTTGCTTCCGCAAGGCGTACCTTCGAGCTTTTGGATGAAGAGGAGGAAGTGCCGGATCACCTTTTGATGAAGAAAATCAGTTTTACGGCGATGCCGGGGCAGAAAATCGCAGTGGTAGGAAGCACCGGAGCCGGAAAGACCACGCTTGCCAATTTGCTCATGCGTTTCTATGAGATCAACAGCGGAAAAATTCTGCTGGACGGAAAGAATGTAGCCGGGATGACCCGCAGCGGTCTCAGAAGGAATTTCGGTATGGTCCTGCAGGATACCTGGCTGTTTGGCGGTACCATTGCAGAAAATATTGCATATGGAAAGCCGGACGCCACCAGGGAGGAGATCGTAGCTGCGGCGAAAGCAGCAAAAGTGGATTATTTTATCCGAACCATGCCCCAGGGCTATGATACGGTACTGGACAACGACGGCGCCAATTTGTCAGCCGGCCAGAAACAGCTTCTGACCATTGCCAGGATCTTCCTCTGTGACCCGCCGATTTTGATTCTGGATGAGGCGACCTCCAGCGTGGATACCCGAACGGAAGCCGAGATCGGAAAGGCTATGAAAAAGTTGATGAGCGGACGTACCAGCTTCGTGATCGCACACCGTCTGTCCACGATCCGCGACGCCGATATGATCCTGTTCATGGAACATGGAAATATCATAGAACAAGGAAACCATAAGGAGCTTTTGAAGAAAAAAGGCGCTTATGCGACGCTGTATTACAGCCAGTTTGAGTAAAACCGAAAGAACGTTATCGAGAAATGGAATAAAAGGAACAGAAAAGCACTGTGCCCGGAATGCATGATTCCTGCGGGCACAGCGCTTTTCCAAACGCCAGACGTGTCACTTGTAAAAAAAGAATAAAAAAGTTGGCGAAAAAATAAAAAAAATTAAAAAAAAGGGCTTGCTTTTTTTTAGACCTTGATATATAATATGTCTTGCGTTACGGAAGAGAAACAAATAAGCGCCTTTAGCTCAGTTGGTAGAGCACCTGACTCTTAATCAGGGTGTCCAGGGTTCGAGCCCCTGAAGGCGCATTGAAAGTACTGATTTTGCAGACATAGGAGCTGCGGGGTCGGTGCTTTTTTTGTACACTGCTTCAGAAAATTCAATTGACGTTTTCCTGGCAGGATGGTATGATGGATTCCATCAGGAACATATCGGAAGTTCCTGCATTGTCGTTGGTTCCCGTTCGGGAACAAAAATCCCATTTGAGAAAAATAATGATACGGAAAGAGTTGAGATGGGCGGAGATCTTGACTATAATAATGATATCAGTAAGCGTAGGAAAGATCCTGGTATTGGGGATTTTACGTCCAAATTAGCTCTTTTTGGGAGAAAAGGAGGTTTTTGGATGAGAAAAATAGAAACCAAAGAACAAGGAGATTTCCTCATGAGCCCGAAAGTGGATTTCTGTTTTAAGGAACTTATGAGAAACAGTGAAGTACGTAAGGGGTTTCTGTCGGCAGTTCTGGGCCTTTCCCCGGAGGAAATAGAGGAAACGGTTCTTCTTCCGACACACTTACAGCAGGAAAACGCGGACGATAAACTGGGAATTTTGGATGTACAGGTTCGAATGAAGGATGGTACAAAGGTAGACATTGAAATCAACGTGGCACCATTTATGGCTTGGCCAGAGCGGTCACTGTTTTACCTTGGCAAGATGTATATTGGACAGATTGAGAAGGGAGACCCGTATGAGGCGCTGAAAAAATGCATTCATATCGGAATACTGGATTTTACTTTGTTTGGAAAAGAAACAAGTTATTATTCCTGTTTCCATCTATGGGAAGATCGGAGAAACTTTATGTACTCAGACAAACTGGAGATCCATATCTGTGAGCTACCCAAGCTGAAAAAATATTCACATCCTGAGACCGAGCTTTTGAACTGGATGCGTTTTATCAACGCGGACAAAGAGGAGGAGATGGAGAAAATGGCAGATAAGAATCAATATATTCAGACAGCATACGACGATCTGAAAATGCTCAGTGCGAACGAGCAGAAACGGCTCGCCTATGAAGAAAGGCTGAAGGCGGAACGGGATTATATCAGCTTTGCATATGATAACTGGGAGAGGGGGCTGAAACAAGGAATACAAGTGAAAACCATCGGGCTTATTCTAAAGAAAATGGCAAAAGGTCTGACGGTCGAAGAGACAGCTGAACTTACGGAGGAAGACGCCAGTTTCGTCCAGCGGGTCTATGAATGCAGGCAGAATCATCCTGACTGGAAGGAGAAAGAGATTGCCGACAGCCTGCTGGATGGAGGAAACGATCGGAAAGCCGATTGACACATCCAATACTCCGGTATATAATAGGGACGATAAGTTCCCGGGGGGTCGCTGTGAGGCGGCTGAGATTGGCGTATGCCTGACCCGTAATACCTGATGCGGTTCATACCGACGTAGGGAGTGTAACGACCTTGAGATATTACGTCCACGGAATTTCTATTCCGTGGATTTTTTTGTGCGATACGCCCGGAGGACAGCCGCATGGATGGGCAAGCTTGCTTGCACAGCCATGCGGATACCCGACGGGCAACGGTCAGCGAGCGGCATTGCCGCGAGCGGTGCGATACGCCCGGAGGACAGCCGCACGGACGGGCAAGCTTGCTTGCACAGCCATGCGGATACCCGACGGGCAACGGCGCTGAACGCACAGTGGACGTTCGTTTAGCGCCGACCGTAGCGGAGCGGAGACCAGCGAGCGGCATCAGCCGGCTTCGACGTGCCCCGGGAACAAGACAAAGGAGGAAGACCCAATGAGTCAAACAGAAGAAAAGAAGTACGTGACCTATGGCTCCTGCTGTGCGGGAAGCTGCGGCGCGAAAGGAAACCTCACCGGCTGCCGTTTTTCCCTGTCACCTATGACGGACCGGTATGTGGAGATCATCCTGGAGGCAATCGGCAAGGTACATGCCGGCAAGGTCTGGCAGACGACGGATAAGCTGTCTACTGTCTACCGGGGAAAGAGAGCCCATGTGCTGGATACCTGGAAGGCATGCTTTGTCCATGCCTGGAGGGAAGGCGTCCACATGACGATGGAAGCAACCATCTCCAAGGGATGCCCGGGTGATACGGATGCGGATTCTTACCTTGCCGAGGATGACGAGCTTTTGAATGAACCGGAGATTCAGGACATCCATTTTCCGGTTTCCTGCAAGATTTCCCTCTATCCCATGGGAGTGGAAAACTATATGGAATACATTGCGAAGGCTGTGAACCTGTCCATTGACATGGGAGTGTATGAGAAATCAGCCCACTATGTGACGATCCTGGAAGGCGATGTGCAGGATCTGTTCCGGTACTTCAAGGCAGCTACCGCCAGCCTGGAACAGGAATTGAAGCACTATATTTTGGAAGTGACCTTAAGTGTCAACAGCCCTACGGAAGAATAGGAGGAGAGAGGATATGAATTTAAAATTAAAAGATATTTTGATGGTTGCGATCTGCGCCGTGCTCTTCGGCGTTGTGTACCTTGGAATGACCTACTTCGGGTCCTTTTTGACCACAGTCCTGACGCCGTCAGGGCTTGGGATCCTGGGATATGAACCGGTTTACGGCGTCTGGTTTATGGCAGCGGTGTTCACCACCATGGTGATCCAGAAACCGGGTGTGGGCGTGGTGACGGAAATGCTGGCGGCGATCCTGGAAGTCCTGATGGGAAATATGTTCGGCCCTATTATTTTCATCAGCGGCTTCATTCAGGGAATCGGATCCGAAATCGCCTTCGCTGCCGGGAAATACAAGAACTATTCTTACCGGACCACGATCACGGCATCTGTCCTCTGCACCGTATTTACCTTTATCTGGACGGGAGTACGCCAGAATTATCTCACCTTTGAGCCGGGGATCCTGGTGGCAATCTTTATGATCCGGCTGGCAAGTTCCATCCTGTTCTGCGGTATCGGAAGCAAGCTCCTCGCTGACGGCCTGGCAAAGGCGGGAGTGCTGAAGGCATATCCTCTGGGACAGAAATACCTGGATTTTGAGGAAGAGGCATAAGGAATGGAATATTTTCTCACTGCCAGGGATCTGACCTTCCGGTATTTTGAAAAAGGCGGGCACGTAATTCTGGACCATGTGGATTTCGACCTCCCAAAGGGAAAAACCATCGTGCTGCTGGGCAAAAGCGGCTCCGGCAAAAGTACGCTTCTTTCCGTCCTTGGAGGTCTCTACCCGGAAAACGGAGGGATTCTTCTTAGCGGGGAAATCGAAATCTGCGGGAAACCCCTGCCGAAGCTTAGGTTTGGGGAGCGTGCGTCCTATGTATCGGAGATGTTTCAGAATCCGGATCTGCAGTTCTGTATGGATACGCTCAGGAAGGAGATGATCTTCTGCCTGGAGAATATCTCTCGGCCCAGGGAGGAAATGGACGGGCGGGTGGATGCGTTTGCCAAAGCCATGAAGATTGAAAAGCTTTTGGATCAGCCCATCCACTCCCTGTCCGGCGGGGAGAAGCAGAAGGCAGCCCTTTGCTGCCTCCTTCTTCTGGATTCCAAGGGGATTTTTTTGGATGAACCCTTTGCGAACCTGGATGAAAGATCGGCAGGGGAGCTTCAGGAGATCCTGAAAAAGCACCAGAGAGAGCAGGGAACGACCATACTGGCGATCGACCACCGCATTGATCTGTGGCTGCCCTATGCGGACGAATTCTGGATCTTAGGTGAAAAAGGACGAATTCTGAAAAAAGGAATTACCAGGGACAACTGGAGGGAATACCGGCAGTTATTTTTGGAGCAGGGGCTGTTCTATCCCCATGAAAAAAAAAGGTTTCATGAGGAGGAAAAGACAGAAACGCTTCTATCGATGGAAAATCTCACCATCTGCCGGGGAAAAAGCGGGGAAGCTCTGCTCTTAAAGGCACATGCAGAGATTCCAAAGCAAAAATTTACAGCTCTCTTAGGGCCGTCCGGCTGCGGGAAGACGACGCTGTTTTCTGCGATTCTCGGACAGAAAAAATACGGAGGAAGCATTCTTTTGGAGGGGCAGGAGCTTCGAAAAATGAAATCAAAGCTTCGCTTCCGAAAAATCGGTACGGTGTTCCAAAACCCTTCCAACCAGTTCCTCTCCACGCGGGTTCTGGAGGAAGTGCTGGTAAGCCTGAAGGTCTGGAATCCCAAGGCGGAGGAGCAGGCGCTTACAAAAGAGGCGCTCTCCATGCTGGACTCCTACCAGCTGAAGGCATACCAGAAATATTCCCCATACATGCTCAGCCAGGGGCAGCAGAGACGGCTTGCCGTCCTGTCTATCCTGGCGGGCGGTCAGAAGCTTCTGCTTCTGGATGAACCCACCTACGGGCAGGACTATGCCTCCACCACGGCGATCATGGAACAGCTGCGCCGCCTGGTGAAGGAGGAAGGACTTACCGTTTTGTTTACCACCCATGACCGGCAGCTGGCCGCAGAGTATGCGGACCGGATTTACGAAGTGGAAGGAAAGGAGCTGAGAAGATGGAAAGACTGAATCCTGTGGTAAAAGCTGCGGCGATCCTGGCGGGAGCGCTGATCTTGTCCTTTACCTATTCCCTGATGCTGAACGGGCTGATTTTGTTCCTCAGCATCGTTCTTCTCCTGTTTTGCTCGAAGGCGAAGAAAAAGACCTTGGTCAAAATCCTGATACCGGCTTTTTTGGCTGCTTTGGCAATCTTTTTTACCGGCTGCTTTTTCTCCAATCCGGGGGAGGCTTCCCAGCTTCCGAAAAACGCCAGCCTGAATTTTGCCCTTGCCTCCATCTCCGGTTCTTCTTTTTATAATGGCTTAAAGCTGGCGGCACGTATTTTATCCTTCGCTTTTTTGGGGATTCTCTTTGCCCTGACCACGGATGGGGAGGAATTCGTGCAAAGCCTGATCCATCAATGCCACCTTTCCCCGAAATACGCCTATGGAGTGCTTGCCGCCTTCCATCTGCTTCCGGTGATCCGGGAGGAACTTTCCAGGACACGTCTGGCATTCAAGGTGCGGGGAATCCCGGTGACGCCATTTTCCCTCCGTCCTGTGTTCGCCATGCTGGTGAATACGGTTCATTGGTCAGAGAGTATCGCCATGGCGATGGAGTCCAAAGGATTTTCCGGAGAGGAAAAGCGGACCTACTACCATGTCACCAAGGTACATTGGTATGATTGGGCATTTTTTGCAGGGCTTGTTGGACTGCTTCTCTTGGGAAGCTTTCTGTTTCCTTTATAAACAGAACACGTTTTTTTCAAATGTTCTCCACAGAGCCTTCACAACCCTGATGTAAGATAATAAACACAGAAAGCCAATGAGCTTTTTTACATAGATTCTCTCTTTTTCATAGCCGGCATCCTTTGGTGCCGGCTCTCCTTTTTTGTGCGATATGCCCGGCGGGCAGACGCATGGATGGGCAAGCTTGCTTGCACAGACATGCGGATATCCGACGGGCAACGGTCAGCGAGTGACTTTGTTACGAGCTGACTGGTACAGCGAATAGCGTTAGCTGTAAGCTGTACGTGGTATCGCAATGGATAGGGGAAGGTATTTCTCCTATCCGATCAATGATAGAGCTTTTTTAGGATTGACAAACTCTGAAAATCTGATTATTATGATAAATAAATATATAACCTATTTGAATAATATGCTTTAGACATCACTGAAAAAGCGAGGAATCAGAACATGACCAAAAAGACAAGAGCACAGAGAAACTTCCAGTTTGAGACGTTGCAGCTTCATGTAGGACAGGAACTGCCTGATCCGGCAACCGGCGCGAGAGCGGTTCCCATCTATCAGACGTCCTCCTATGTGTTTGACAACTGTGCCCATGCGGCAGCCCGGTTTGATCTGTCCGATGCGGGCAATATCTACGGAAGACTGACCAACCCCACAGAGGAAGTATTCGAAAAACGAATGGCAGCTCTGGAAGGCGGCGCGGCAGCCCTTCTCGTGGCGTCTGGTGCGGCGGCGATCTCTTATACGATACAGAATCTGGCTGCCAACGGGGACCATATCGTTGCCGCAAGGAATATTTACGGAGGAACCTATAACCTGCTCTGCCATACCCTGGCAGAATACGGCATCACCACTACGTTTGTGGATCCAAAGGATCCGTCCAATTTCGAGGAAGCCATCCGGGAGAATACGAAGGCAGTCTTTATCGAGACCCTGGGAAATCCCAATTCAGATATCACAGATATCGAGGCGGTGGCAAAGGCTGCCCATGCCCACGGGATACCGCTGGTGATCGACAACACCTTCGGAACGCCTTATCTGATTCGTCCCATTGAGCATGGGGCAGATATCGTCGTGCATTCCGCCACCAAGTTTATCGGCGGGCATGGTACGACTTTGGGGGGTGTAATTGTGGACGGCGGAACCTTCGACTGGAAGGCATCCGGAAAGTTCCCTCGGCTTACAGAACCCAATGAAAGCTACCATGGCGTGAGCTTTGTGGAGGCTGCGGGACCGGCAGCCTTTGTGACGCGGATCCGAGCGATCCTCCTTCGGGATACGGGAGCCTGTATTTCTCCCATCAATGCATTTCTTCTGCTCCAGGGGCTGGAGACGCTGTCCCTGCGAGTGGAACGCCATGTGGAGAATGCACTGCAGATAGTGAACTATCTGAAAGAGCATCCTCTGGTGGAGGCAGTGCATCATCCCTCTGTGTCCGGGGAGGAATCCCAGAGAGAGCTTTACCGGAAATACTTCCCCAACGGGGGAGGCTCCATCTTTACTTTTGAGATCAAGGGAGGAGAAGAGGAGGCAAAAACATTTATCGACAATCTGGAGCTCTTTTCCCTGCTGGCAAATGTGGCGGATGTGAAATCCCTGGTCATCCATCCGGCTTCCACCACCCATGCACAGTTAAACGAAACGGAACGCGCGGAGCAGGGAATTAAGCCCAATACGATCCGGCTCTCCATTGGGACGGAGAATATCCGGGATCTCATCGAAGATTTGGAGGAGGCTTTTAAGGCTGTGTGACAAAAGGGAGGTGTTGATCGATGAAAATATCCACAAAAGGGCGGTATGCACTGCGCCTCATGCTGGATCTGGCGGAACATCAGGGGGACGGCTATGTGGCTTTGAAGGATGTGGCAGATCGGCAGGAAATTTCCAAGAAATATCTGGAGCAGATCGTACCGATGCTGACGACCGCAGGGCTTTTGAAGACGACCCGCGGCGCGTCCGGGGGGTACCGTCTCAAAAATCCCTGTGAGGAGTATAATGTGTATCAGATTTTGAAGGTCACAGAGGGAGGAATGTCCCCGGTGGCATGCCTGGAGGATGAAAGGAATCAATGCGGCAGGAGCGCCATGTGCCAGACCCTGGAGATTTGGGTGGGGCTGGAGAAGGTGATCCGGGAATACCTGGAGGGGATCACGCTGCAGTCGATTCTGGAGAAATCCAAAGGGAAAAAGCATTATCAGATTTAGGACATCGTCTGCGGTGAGAGAATCCCTAAAGAGGGATTCTTTTCCTTTTTTTAAGATTTATTTCATGAAAGTAATGGTCAGTTAATTGCATTTTGCAAAAAGCTGGATATAATAGTTCCTAAAGAAACAGTTTCTGATAGAAACGATAAAATAGAAGGAGAAACGGATATGGACATTAAAAGCAAAAAACCAAAACAGTCATTGATTTTTTATTATGTCATCGTACTTGTCGTGCTGTTTGCCTTGAATTTCCTGATCTTCCCCAGTATTCGGGAAAGGAGTATTGTGGAGACGACCTATGACCAGTTTATCGATTATCTGGATGAAAAGAAAGTCACGGAAGTTCAGCTGGAGGACGATGGGGTAACCATCTATTATGTCGTGGATGATAACGGAAAAGAAATCATCTGCAAGACAGGACGGGTATCGGAGGATTACCATCTGATTGACCGTCTGGATGAAGCAGGGGTCAAGTTTGCCCAGGTGATTCCTACACAAGCCTCCCCAATTCTAACTTTTCTGATCAGTTGGATCATCCCCATCGGTCTGTTCGCATTGCTGGGCTGGTGGATCAGCAAGAAGATGGCGAGCAGTATGGGAGGCGGTCCCGGCGGCTCCATGATGTTTGGAAAGAGCAATGCCAAAATCTATGTGAAATCTTCCACCGGAATCAAATTTTCCGATGTGGCAGGAGAGGATGAGGCAAAAGAGCTTTTGACGGAGATCGTAGATTACCTGCACAATCCGGGCAAGTATAAAGAGATCGGTGCAGAGATGCCAAAAGGCGCCTTGCTCGTAGGACCTCCGGGTACTGGTAAAACTTTGCTCGCAAAGGCAGTGGCAGGAGAAGCAGAGGTTCCTTTCTTCTCTATCTCCGGTTCCGAGTTTGTGGAGATGTTCGTGGGTATGGGAGCTGCAAAGGTCCGCGACCTGTTCAAGCAGGCAAATGAGAAGGCGCCGTGTATCGTATTCATCGATGAGATCGATACCATTGGAAAGAAACGTGACGGACAGATCGGCGGAAACGACGAGCGTGAGCAGACCTTGAACCAGCTTCTGACAGAGATGGACGGATTCGACGGCTCCAAGGGAGTTGTGATCCTGGGCGCCACCAACCGTCCGGATTCCCTGGATCCGGCTCTCTTAAGACCCGGACGTTTTGACCGGAGGATCCCGGTAGAGCTCCCGGACCTGAAAGGCAGGGAGGATATCCTAAAGGTCCATGCCAAGAAGATCAAGATCTCCGACGATGTGAATTTCAGCGACATTGCAAAAGCAGCCGCCGGCGCATCCGGCGCGGAGCTGGCGAATATTGTCAATGAAGCGGCATTAAGGGCAGTCCGCGACGGCAGGAGATTCGCAACCCAGGCGGACCTGGAGGAGAGCATCGAGGTCGTCATTGCCGGTTACCAGAAGAAAAACCGTGTCCTCTCCGAAAAGGAGAAACTGATTGTGGCTTACCATGAGATCGGACATGCCCTGGTGGCTGCAAAACAGAGCAATTCCGCCCCGGTTCACAAGATCACCATCATCCCAAGAACCTCCGGCGCATTGGGCTATACCATGCAGGTGGAGGACGGGGAGCACTATCTGATGTCCAAGGAAGAGCTGGAAAATAAGATCGCCACCCTGACCGGCGGACGTGCGGCAGAGGAACTGATTTTCCATTCCATCACCACCGGCGCCTCCAACGATATCGAGCAGGCGACGAAGCTTGCAAGAGGCATGATCAGCCGCTTTGGTATGAGCGACGAATTCGATATGGTAGCGATGGAAAATGTCACGAACCAGTATCTGGGCGGAGATACTTCCCTTGCATGTTCCTTTGAGACCCAGACCCAGATCGACAAAAAGGTGGTGGAACTGGTACGCGCCCAGCACCAGAAAGCATTGAAGATCCTTCAGGACAACATGCGGAAGCTCCACGAACTGGCGAAGTACCTGTTTGACCACGAAACCATTACAGGCGAAGAATTTATGGAAATCCTGAACCGCGCCCCGGAGAGCCTTCCGAACGCAGAGTAAACAAAAAGGAGAGCCCAATGAAGGAAATAAGTGAATACATTGCTGCAGGAGAGCTGTTTTTCCGAATCCATGAAAAGCTTATGACCAAGATCGCCCAGGAATACGATTTAAACAGGACGGAGGTGAAGACCTTGATCTTTCTCCATCTCCATCCCGCGCAGAATACGGCAAAGCAGATCGTGGAGCACTGGCAGATCCCCAAATCCTGCGTATCAAAAGCCATTGACACCCTCACCAGGAAAGGTTATGTAGTGGTACGGGAAGATGCAGAGGATCGGAGGGTTTTGCATCTTTTCCTCCAGGAAAAGGCAGAGCCGCTCCTTCGCAGAGTGGAGAAAGAGCAGGAAGAAATGGTGGAAGCCCTGGCGTCAGGCATGACAGATACAGAGAAAGAACGAATGCGCGAGCTGGGGGAAAAGATGAGCGCATGTATCCATGAGATGGCAGGCAGCGGAATTTAGAAAAAGGCTGGTGTAAGGGCACCAGAGAGCGGAGCATTGATATGGTCGAAAAACGGGAAATTTCCAATTATGAAAAAATGAAAAAAGACATGGCAGCCGTATTCCTTCAGTATGACCAAGAGAAGATGATCCGAAAATTTGGATTATCCGGGGGGAGAGATTACTTATCTCTCCCTTTTTTGAGTCAGGAATATCGCATCAACCGCCATACGGGGCAGGTAACCTGGTCAAAGGATGGCTTTCGGACAGCCAAGGAAGCAGATTACAACGCTGCCATGACCATCTACGACGTACTTTGCTGTTCCAGGGAGGACTGCCATCCAGCCCATGAGTGGGTGAATGTGTGCAGCCTCTCAGCAGTCAAAGGCGGAAGCCTTGCAAAGAACGGTTATTTTTTCCAAAATGCGGCGGAGGCTTTTGCCGGAAAAACAGAAGCGTTATCCTGGGCATGTGAATCCTTTCAAGGAAGAAAGCTGGAAAAAGGCGATGCCGCCTATGAGCTGGATCTCTTCCCTTTTCTCCAGATGATCTTACGCTTCTGGGATGCGGATGAAGAATTCCCGGCAAGTCTGCAGATTTTGGTGGACAAGAACATTCTGGATTACATGCATTATGAAACGCTGATGTTTGCATTGACACATGTGTTGGGACGGATCCGGGAGGAGATGGATCAGGTGAGAGAGGAGGGGGTGCTATGAAGGTACTTGTCATACCAGATATTCATTTGAAGCCCCATATGTTCCGTCAGGCAGGATCTCTGATGGAACGGGGCGTGGCAGAACGGGCGGTATGTCTGATGGATCTTCCGGATGACTGGGGGCAGGAGTATCATATCAGCCTGTACGAGGAAACTTTTGACGAGGCGATCATATTTGCAAAAAAATACCCGGACACGTTGTGGGTATATGGAAATCATGACCTGTGCTATCTGTGGGACGAGCGGGAGAGCGGATACAGCGCTATGGCTGCCCCGACAGTGCAGAGAAAGCTGTCTGAGCTTCAAAGGGCGCTTCCAGAGGGAAACGAAATCCGATATATACAAAAAATCGATCAGGTATTGTTTTGCCACGGCGGAATTTTGGACTCTTTCGTACGGCAGAACGTACCGCCGTCCAAATACCACGATGTGGATGAAGTGGTCAGGACGATCAACCGTTTGCCAAGGGAAGCCATGTGGCATGATTCTTCCCCAATCTGGCACCGCCCTCAGCATTGGGCAGGAAAATTATACAAGCCCCGCAAACTTCTCCAAGTGGTAGGGCATACGCCTGTGGAACAGATCTATAGGGAAGGGAATGTGATCTCCTGTGATGTCTTTTCGACTTATATGGACGGGAGGGCGATTGGGACGGAGGAGTATTTGGTGATGGATACGGAGACGTGGGAATTCTTCACAATTTAAAACTTTCCGGTACAAAACAGAAAGTAAAGTGGAGCACCTCAAACAAATCTGTGGCAGCGGTAAACAGAAGCGGCCTTGTAACGGCAAAAAAAGCCGGCTCTGCCACGATTACGGCAGCCGTTGGCGGGAAAAAGTTCACCTGTAAAGTAAAGATCAGCAATGCTGGTGGTATCCGGGGCAGCGTCACTTATACAGACAGCAGTCATGGAGGAAAGAAAGCGGACACGGGATCCAGAGTATTGTTAATTACCACAAACGGCAAAGCAAAAGGTCTGGAAATGACAGCGTGGACAAAGGCAGCTCAGGAAAAATTCGAAAAGTATGGTATTTATTTTACGGAAGTTGACAGAAACGGGCATTATTCCTTTACAGATATTCCGGAAGGCGAATACCTAATTTTGATTATATCCGATGCTACAACATCGAAAATTGCTGCAGAACATTATGCGGAGTATAAAGCTTCGATTGAAATGAGTTTGACCGCTTCTCTGAGCAGCAGCGCAACAGGCACGTTTTCCAAAGCTGTCGGTCTCTCAAACTGTGAAATAGCGATAGTAAACGTTAAGGAAAACTCACAGACGATACATAGCTATGATTTCGGTATCTCTTACAATTGATTGGATGCTTCACAAATTTTTCACTAAATTATTAGCTCTCACCTCTTGACATTGACGATTGCAAGTGCTATAACACATATAGAACAAAGGAAGAGGAAAAAGAAAAAAATCCAAATCCGAAAGTTCGGCAACTCGACACTTACGGATACTCCGCAGGTGCTTAACATAGAAAGTCAAGTTTATGGAAGGAGATATGACTTATGTTGATGCCTAGTATTTTTGGAGAAAATTTGTTTGATGATGATTGGATGGACTTTCCGTTCAGCAGCGATTTCTGGGGAAGAAGGAATCCGTTGTATGGAAAACATGCAAAGAACATGATGAAGACAGATGTCCGTGAGACTGACAATGGCTACGAAGTAGATATTGATCTGCCGGGATTTAAGAAGGATGAGATTCAGGCACAGCTTGAGAATGGATATCTGACCATCTCCGCTTCTAAGGGTCTGGATAAGGATCAGAAGGACAAAGAAGGCAGATACATCCGTCAGGAGCGTTATGCCGGAGCTATGAGCCGGAGCTTCTATGTAGGGGATGATGTTACCCAGGAAGACATTAAGGCAAAATATGAAAACGGTATTCTGAAGCTGTCGATTCCGAAGAAGGAAGCAAAACCGGCAGTTGAGCAGAAAAAGCACATTGCCATTGAAGGCTAAAGCTCAGTGATACTGGTTTCGCCAGAAGACAGTTAAAAAATAGAAACGGCGCCGCGGTAATAAGACTGCGGCGCTGTTTCTATTTCGGAAAATCAGAAACCAGGCTGCCGCAATCCGGACGGCTCTTTCTTACGGCAGACAGCAATTTATCGTAAATATCAAACAGGTTCTTACAATTCATCTCGTGTCGGTAGAATAGTTGTGTAAAATATCTTATCCCGCACGGGCAAACGTATAGTCTCGACGGAAGCGAAACACAGCTTTGCCGACATGCACTGTGCGCCGACAGATGTAGATTGTTAAGCAAAATCGCAGATTCCACTGTTTGCTGTGTACATTGAATACGTGGATTCCCGCTGAGGAATTTTCTCTATTTTTTTGTAAAAAACATCCAAATATTTTAAAGTTCATGAAAAATCCGCTGGTATATGAGGAGCATATTTTGGGAAATACCCCATATAGACAGGAGCCTTCAAACGGGCTATAATAAATTCAACATCAAATTCACATGTGACATTCAGACGTCACATTCTTGCCGAATCGGCAGTTTTCACCAGTTAACAATCTAATCAGAATGTTCCGTAGGGCGGCAGTGCTGTATCCCAAATTTCAACCTGAAAAGTCTAGGTGCGATCAACAGATCTTAAAAAAGAAAACAGGTCTGAAAAATTTCTTTCCTGTTTGATTTGTTTATACAGTCCGTTCCCATAGCCTTTACGGAGCAAAGGAGGAACGTATGGGAAATGTTTGTACAGGGATTCTCCTTGTGATTTCCGGGATCAGTGTCTGGATGGACCTGAAATGGAGACGGATCGCAAATCCCTTGATGGGATGCGGCTGGGTTTTAGGGCTTCTCTTCCATTGGATGAAGTGGGGGTGGCTTGGAACCTTTACCTTTCTTGGAGAGGCGGGATTTCCGATTTTAGTATGGGGGATTTTCTACTATTTCAGGATGATTGGAGCAGGGGATATCAAGCTTTTTTCAGTCCTGGGAGGTTTCCTGGGGATCTATCAGTGTGCTTTGCTGATGCTTTGGTCTGTTGTTTTAGGCGGCGTGCTTGCTGCTATTCTCATGGTCATTCGACGGAACTTTTACCGGCGTCTGCTGTATTTTCAATGCTATTTGATGGGGGTAATCTGCCGGACAGGCTGGAGACCATACCGGGAAGGAGAGGAGAAGGACAGCACCTTTCACTTTACCATTCCCATTTTTATCAGCTTACTATTACTGTTAGGAGGGATACTTTGAAAAAGAATATTTTGGCTGTCTGTGACCTGGAGACGTCCTATGCGTACAACCTGATGGAGTCCATCTATGAAAAGGAAGGGACTGCGTTCGAGATCCAGGCATTTACCAGTGTGAAAAGTTTGGCGGCATTTACAAAGGAGCAGCCCATAGAGCTTTTGCTGATCTCAGCCTCAGCCATGCACGACAGTGTGAAAGAACTGCCCATCGGGAAAATCATGATTCTGTCTGAAGGAGAACGGATCAAAGAGCTATCAAAATATCCGTGCGTTTACAAATATCAGGCGTCGGACCAGCTGATCCGGGAAGTCATGGATTACTATGTGCAGGATCAGGCAGCAGAGCCCACCGTCCTTTTGAAGAAAAAGGTACGGGTGATCGGCATTTACTCCCCGGCGGGCAGATGCCTGAAGACCTCCTTTGCTTTGGCCTACGGGCAGTTGGCAGCGCGGGAAAGCCATACGCTGTATCTGAACCTGGAGGAATATGCAGGCTTTGAAAGCCTGATGAAGGAGGAATACTCTGCGGATATCACGGATCTTCTCTATTTTGCAAAACTTGGAAACGGCAGCCTGGTCTATCGGATCGGCAGTCTGGTGAAGCAGGTAGGCAGTCTGGATTACATTCCGCCGGCTGTCATGGGAGAGGATTTAAAGGAGATTAAACCTGGGGAATGGTGCGGGCTGATCCAAGAGCTGAAGGACTACAGTTCCTATGATACCCTGGTGCTGGATATCGGTAATTCCGTGAGGGGAATCCCAGAAATTTTGAAGGAATGCACAATGATCTATATGCCAGTGAGGGAGGACGCCGTATCCATAGCGAAGCTCCGACAGTATGAAAAAGCGCTGGAACAAAGAAATATGGGATACATCATGGAAAAGACCAGAAAGCTCAAGCTTCCCTATCACAGTAGTTTCGGAAATAAAGAGGACTATGTGGATCAGCTTTTATGGGGAGAGTTGGGGGATTATGTGAGGGGAATTTTAAGGGAGGAGGAATGACGGTGACATCAGAGGATATCAGCCATCGCCTGAGAAAAAAGCTCCGCGACCGTATGGATCAGGTCCGTGAGATCGACGATGAGGAGATTTACAAAAAGATTGACGATCTCATTTTGGAGGAGGGGCGCTGTCAGTATCTTAGCCTTGCCAGGAGGGAAGCGCTTCGCCAGGAGCTGTACAACAGTGTCAGGAAACTGGATATTCTGCAGGAACTGATCGACGATGATACCGTGACGGAGATCATGGTCAACGGCACGGAAGGCATCTACTATGAACGAAACGGAACGCTGTATCCCTGGGAGAAGAAAATTACCTCCCGGGAAAAACTGGAAGACATCGTACAGCAGATCGCAGGACGATGCAACCGGATTGTCAATGAGGCGGTTCCAATAGCAGACGCCCGTCTTGAGGACGGTTCCAGGGTAAATCTTATTCTCTATCCGATTGCCTTGAATGGACCGATCATCACCATCCGGCGTTTTCCAAGAGAACCGATCAGCATGGAGATGCTGATCCAATGGAAGGCAGTTTCCAGAGAGGCTGCAGAGTTTCTCGAAAAACTGGTACGGGCTGGATACAATATTTTTATCAGCGGAGGGACCGGATCAGGCAAGACTACATTTCTGAATGCACTTTCTGAATTTATCCCCAGTGAAGAGCGGATCATCACCATTGAAGATAATGCGGAACTCCAGATTCGTGGAATCCCCAATCTGGTGCGCATGGAAGCACGGAAGGGAAACACGGAGGGAGAGCATGAGATTACCATCAGGGATTTGATCAAGGCGAGCCTTCGGATGCGCCCCAACCGGATCATTGTGGGGGAGGTGCGCGGTGAGGAGGCGCTGGACATGCTTCAAAGCCTGAATACTGGTCATGACGGTTCTCTGTCTACTGGTCACGGAAACAGTCCCAGGGATATGCTCTCCAGGCTGGAAACTATGGTATTGATGGGGATGGAGCTTCCGCTTCCCGCCATTCGGCGTCAGATTGCATCGGGCATCGATATTATGGTGCATCTGGGGAGAATGAGGGATAAGAGCAGGAAGGTACTGGAAATTCTGGAGATTACCGGATACGATTCGGTTTCCGGGGAGATCCAGACGAATCTTCTGTATGAGTACGAGGAGGAGAAGGGAAAGGAAGGGAGACTGGTCAGAAAAAATGAACTTTTGGAGACGCAGAAGCTTGAAAGGGCAGGGATCCAAATCTAAACAAGGAAAGAAATATTCCCTGGATGGCAGGAAGAGGAAAGCAAGCAAGGGAATCAAAGAAAATCAGCGCGATGGAGATCCTTCCGTGAGAAAAGATTATCATGTCTACGAACTGAATATTCGTGAAAAAGCAGTGTATCTCGTAGGCTATATTCTTGCAGCCTCTTTGGTCAGTTTTTTGTTTTATCATTCCTTGTTTCCGGCGGTTATCGCGATCCCCTTTGCGGGGAAATTTCTGAAAGGGCAGCAGAAAAGGCTGGCGGAAAAGCAAAGGAAGCAGTTCCTGGCAGAATTTCTCACCGGAATCCGGGCGGTATCCAATGCATTGGGAGCAGGGTATTCCATTGAAAATGCCTTTGAGGAGGCAGAAAAAGAGACAAGAAAGGTCTACGGAGAAAACAGTATGATTGTCAGAGAGTTTTCTTATCTGACTTCGATGCTGAAGGTCAACCGTACTTTGGAATATCTTCTCGAAGAGCTGGGGCAAAGAAGCGGGCTGGAGGATGTAGAAAGCTTTGCAGAGGTATTTGCTGTGGCGAGACGTTCCGGCGGCGATTTGAACCTGATTATCCGAAGCACAGTGGAACATATCAGCCAGAAGGAAGAGACCAGGCAGGAGATTGAGACAGGACTTGCGTCCAGAAAGATGGAACAGAAAGTGATGAGTGTGATTCCGATGTTTATTCTGTTTTATGTGGGAACGGCATCTCCTGAGCTTCTGGAAGGGATGTATGGGAACGTGCTGGGGATTGCAGTGATGAGCGGCTGCCTTTTGGTGTATGGGGCGGCGTTTCGCTGGGGCAGCAGGATTGTAAAGATCGAGGTGTAGCGATGATTCGTTGGGAAGAGCCCTTTGAGAGGGCGGCAGAAAAATTGTTTGAACGCTGGGGACGGAAGATTTACGGAAATAAAATAGAAAAGCTGGAGGCACAGCTGAAGAGAATACAATCTCCGAAGACAGCCAGGGAATCCTATATACTTGCCTGGAAACAGGGGCTGGAAGCACTTTTTTTTGGAACCGTGCTGTTGTCTCTGGCGGTTGTAGCTTCAGTGGGAAAGCCTAAGGCGGAGGAACGTTATCAGATGAAGAGACCATCATATGGGGAAGGAAACCTGGAGACGGAAGTAGAAGCCCTGGTAGAAGGAGAAAGCGAACGGCTTGCGGTTCCCATTACCGTGAAGGAACGGCAGTATACCCAGAAGGAACTCTCAGAGTTATTTGCTGCTTATGAGGAAAGGCTGCCGGAACTGATCCTAGGCGACAATAAAAGCCTGGATCAAGTGAGAAGTCCCCTTTCCCTTCCAGATACCCTTGAGAATGGCGCGATTTCGGTCAGCTGGTACCTGGAGCCGTCCAATTACATGAATGACCAGGGAGAATTTGAGGAGGAGCCGCCGGAGGAGGGCAGCCTTGTGGAGCTGTGTGCCATCCTCAAATATCAGGAGAAAGAACAGGAATATCGCTTTTTCGCAAAGCTGTATCCCAGGGAAAAGACATCCGAAGAGCGCCTTGGACAGCGTCTTGCAGAAGAAGCGGCAAGGGAGGAAGAACGGGATCCAACCGCCGGGGAAGTCCTGCTTCCGGAGGAGATTGACGGAAAAAAGATACAGTGGATGACACCTGGCACACCGATTGTTCCGCTGGGGGCGGCGTTGCTCTTTGTGATGATCTGGTATCTGTTGACCAAAGACGAGAAAAAGCTGAAGGAAAAACTGGAGTTTCGAAGGCGGCAGATGATTATGGATTATCCGATGATCCTCTATAAGATGAGTATGCTTTTGGGAGCAGGCATGACCATACAGGGAGCGTTTCGAAAAATTGCCTTTCATTACAAGGAAACAAGGGGAAATGAGCTCCATTATGCCTATGAGGAAATGCTGAACGCCTGTTATCAGATGGAAAAAGGCACGGGGGAGGCTGCGGCTTACGAAAATTTTGGTCAGAACTGCCAGGATCTGCGGTATATCAAATTTGGAAGTATGCTTTCCCAGAACTTAAAGAAGGGTTCCAAAGGGCTGTCAGAGCTTTTGATGCGGGAAGCAAGCCTTGGCATGGAGGAACGCAGGAATCTTGCCCGCAGGATGGGGGAGGAGGCGGGGGTTAAGCTTCTGCTTCCCATGATGCTGATGCTGGTCTTGGTGATGGTAATCCTGATCGTCCCCTCCGTGCTGGCTTTTTAAACAGACGAGATGGAAGGGAGGTGGAAGGAATGAACCATATTCGGGATTTTTGGCGAGAAGAGGATGGCGTGGGGGTTGTGGAAATTATTTTGATCCTTGTGGTCCTCATCGGTCTGGTCGTAATCTTCAAGAGCCAGCTCACCAGCCTGGTAAAGAGCATCTTTAAGAAAATCACCAGCCAGAGCAACAGTATTTGAAAAAGGAGACGTATGGAACATCAGACAAAGGGCAGCATGACGGTTTTTTTCAGTATCCTGACGGTTCTGTTTTTGTCACTGCTCTGTGCTCTGGCGGAGTCGGCAAGGATTCAGGGCGCCAAGGTGAAGGCATCTTCCGTTTTGGACTTGGGAGTATTCTCTCTGTTCGGAGAATACGACAGGTATCTGCTGGAAGAATACGACGTTTTTGCCTTCAATGGAAGCTATGGGACGGGAACATTTTCCATTGGGGACGTGGAAGAACGGCTGGATCGCTATATGAGTAAAAATGCAAAGCCGGGGACGACGCTTTTTCCCATGGACACGGAAGGAAGCCAGATTTTGGAATACGCACTTCTGACGGATTCCAAGGGTGAGGTTTTCAAAAATCAGGTGGTATCCAACTTGAAAAGCGCCATAGGGACAGAAGCGGCGGCAAGATTTCTTGAGAAAAAACGGGATGCCGAGGCAATGGAGAAGGAGGGAGAACTCTATGAGCAGCAGGAGCAGACAAACCATACAGACCTGGAGCGTCTCGAAGCGGAAAAAGAGCAGGCTGCAGCAGAAGAAACAAAAGAGGCTGGAGTGGTTGAGATCACCCCAGAACCGGAGACTCCCACCCCAGCCAATCCGTTGGATGTGATAAAGCAGATCAAAAAGACAGGAATCCTGGGATTGGTGATGCGAAATCCGGAGGAGGTTTCCAAAAAAACCCTGGAAAAGGACCAGCTGGTCAGCCGGCGGAGACGGGAGAACGGCAATATGAGGCTTCCGGGAAAACAAAGCGGAGTGGCGGCAGACGCCGTTTTCCTGGAATATCTGACAAGCCGGTTCGGAAATTTCAGGGAACCTAAGGAAAAAAGCGGTCTTGCCTATCAGATGGAGTATCTGCTGGGAGGAAAGACCAGTGACAGGGAGAATTTGAAAAAGGTAGTGAATAAATTGCTGTTTGTAAGGGAGGGCGTTAATTTTCTGTGTATTGGGGGAAATGCCAGGATGCGGCATGAGGCGGAACTTTTGGCAGCAGCCCTTACCGCAGCGATCCCGATCCCAGGAATCACAGCTGCTACTACGGCGGCGCTCCTTCTGGCATGGGCTTATGGGGAAAGTCTTTTGGATGTACGGCAGCTTTTGGCAGGAGGAAAAGTGCCGCTGGTGAAGACAGAGCAGAGTATTAAGCTGACGTTGAATAATCTGATCCATCTCACGGAAGTCCTGAAAGAATGCGACAGCGGGGGAGGGGAAGGAGTGGACTATGAAGGCTATCTCCAGATCCTCCTGGTGGGAGGAAGTCAGAAAGAGTATCCGATGAGAGCCCTGGATCTGATCGAGACGGAACTGCGGCAGAAGGAAAATTATGGGAGTTTTTGTATCGACCATTGTATTGCAGGTCTTAGCGCACAGGCAGAATGGCAGTTCAAACCTGTTTTCAGCGGAGCAGCATCTGCATTCCTGGGAGGACGGCTTGGCAGAATCTCATACGTCTCGGAAAAGGAATTTTGTTATCAGACAGGATAAGCGATGGGAAAAGGAGGAGCACATGAAAAGAGCTGGATGTGGCAAAGGCGTCGGAAAGGAGCGGAGGTTTTTTCGCGATGTCAAAGTCTTTTTAGGGCGCCGGGTGCCATTTCACAGAAGGGAACGGGCTGACCAAGAACCGCTGGCACAGTGGAAAAAAGGGAGCCTCACTGTGGAAACCGCCTGCATTCTTCCGCTATTTCTGTGGACAGCTCTTTTTGCCCTGTATCTGACGGCAGCAGTATCCATGGAGACCCATTTGGTGATGGGGCTCCATGATACAGGAAGGAATCTTGCGGTGCTGAAATATGCCCGGGATAACGGGGAGGATGCAGGAATGGTGGAGGGAAGCTTAAGCGCCGCCTATGCCAAAAGCTCCGTCTTGAAGAAAGCCGCCATTCGGGGAAATCCCCTCTATGCTTCCACAAACTTTTCTATGATGGGATCGGACTTCCGAAGTGCCGAGATTATCGATATCCGTCTTACGGCTAAGATCAAAATGCCCATCCCCTTGTTTCATCTGAAAACCTGGAAGCTGTCAGAACGGGCAAGGATGCGGGCATGGACCGGCAGCGTTTATGGAGAAGGAGCAGGAACAGATGGGGAAGGGGACGAGCAGGGGGAGATGGTCTATGTGACGGCTACCGGTACGGTATACCACAGAGACAGGAATTGTACCCATATCAAACTGTCCATCCAGGAGGTGGGCAAAGACTCTGTGGAAAAACTGAGAAACCGGGGAGGAGCAAAATATTATCCCTGCAGCTGTTACAAAAGTCATCCGTCCTCCAGCGTCTATATCACCCGGGATGGAACGAGATATCATTCCAGCGTTTCCTGCAGCAGTCTAAAACGGACCGTGAAAAAGGTGGCACTGTCGGACGCCGGACAGTTGAAACCTTGTTCTAAATGTGGATAACAATCGGAAATGGAGGAAGGCTTATGAAAGTATCCTATCTGGTATGGCTGATTCTATTGGCGGTTATCAGCTGGCAGGATATCCGGGAGAAGCAGATTCCGGTTCCTATGCTGGTACTCACCGGATGTGCAGGGACGGGAATCCAGTTTTTTGAAAATTCAGTAAGCTTGGGCTCCTGGTTTGGCGGCGTGTTTCTGGGAACCTTTATGCTGGGAGTCGCATTTATCACAGGGGAAGCGGTGGGCTATGGGGACGGCTGGCTGATCCTGGTAATGGGAATGTCCCTGGGATTTGCGGGCAGCCTGGCATCCATGCTGATGGCGTTTGGGGCTTCGGCATTGTTTGGCGGCTGCCTGCTGGCATTTAAAAAGGTAAAGCGTGATTACCGAATTCCATTTGCACCGTTCTTGTTTTTCGGTTCCGCGATCTACTGTCTGATGGGAGGGATACGTTGAAATGAAAGGCAGCTATACGGTGGAAGCCTCCCTTTTGATGATCCTGTTGGTTCCTTTGCTGACCGGGATCATCTATTTGGGATTTTCGGTACACAATCAGGCATGGGCGTATGGAAAGGCATGCGAGGAGACGTTTGAAGAGGCATCTCTTCTCTCGGAAAAGCCCCAGGAAACGATTACGAAGACCGTGACCAAAACCATGGAGGTTCCCCAAATTGCGCTTAAGTTTTTGAAAATTCAGGAAACAGCAGAGGAATCCTTTACTTTGGAAAATAAGAATCCTGCCAAGACCGTTTTCAGGATTCACAGCCTGAAGAAGCTGATAGGAGGTAACACGTCATGAATCCATCTTACAAGAGGGACAAGGAACATAATTATATGATTTTAGAGGCGGTAGGGACGCCAAACGGCAGCGAATACCAGATCCGAATGCTGCTTTTAAACTCTATGAAACATATCCTTCCCTGCAAGATGCGGAAAATAGACGGGGTTGCCGGATTTTATTATGATATCACAGGCAAACAGCCTATCAGCCGTGTGTTTGAAAAGAAGCTGATGGGACAAAAAGACATCGAGAACCTGCTTTTGGGTTTCGAAAAAGCCATGGACGAGGCAAAGAGATATCTGCTGGACGTGGAACAGTTTTTGACGGGACCGGATTACATTTATCTGGATCAGGAGACCGGGGAAGCTTATTTCTGTTATCTGCCGTTTTACGATGGAAACCTGGGTGAAGATTTCCGCAAAGTGACGGAGTATATTCTAAAGAGACTGGATCACAGTGAAGAGGCAGCGGTTCTGTTGGGGTATGATATTTACAGCCAGTCTTTGGACGGTGACTTCAGTATCGGTCGGCTTCTTAAGAATGTGAGAAAACGAGGCGCCGGAAGAGAGACAGATCACCCGAAAGATACAGAGGCGGATACAGGAACAGAGAGGGGCTTCTCTGACAATCATTCAGCATGGGAGACGGAAGAGCCGGAGATTGCGGAAGAGGAGGAATCCCCGGAGAAAATGGACTCTGGGGAAGATGCATGTCAGCAGAGCGTATCAAAGCAAAGAAAATTATCGGATCGGGCGGAAGAAACCGACCGCAGTGTGCATAATGAGTTCCGAGGGGCATACGGGGATAGACAGAGTTCTTTTTGTAAGGTTACAGGGGAGGAATCGAATAAAAATAGAAAGAACGGCAGAAAAATGAGTGGCGGCGACAGCCGGAAAAACGGTAAAAAAGGAAGCCGGCGAGGAAACCGAAGAAACGCAAACCGAAACAAGGAGAAACAGGAAAAGACCTCCCAAAAGCGAGAACATCCTTTCTTTCAGAAAAAAACGCTGTGTCTGTGCGGCGGAATCCTTGGCATCTTGGCAGTTTCCTATGCAGCTATGCTCATCGGAGACCTGAATCTGACACAGACGGGAGGGATTCTCTTTCTCATGGGCAGCCTCTTTATCTATTTCACTTCTGTATTTAAACGGAAGCCGAAGGAGGTCAAGACAAAGATTCCCGAGTTTTTGGAGGATTTGGAGGAAAAGGAGTGGGATCAAGAGGTATGGGAGCAGAAGGATCAGGGGGAAGAAACGGTGCTTTTGTGGGACGACACTCAGTCTGGATTTCCTGTGCTGGTGAGCATGGCTCCGGATAAAAGGGAAAACATAGTGCTGGATAAAGATAGCATGGTCATAGGCAAAGCCGCAGGGCAGGCGGACATTGTGATCGATCTTTCTGTGATCAGCCGGGCACATGCCAGGATCGAGAAGCGTGAGAAGGATTATTACGTGACAGATCTGGATTCCAGAAACGGTACTTTTCTGGATGGTCAGCGATTAGAACCTGGAGAAGCTTACAAACTGTCAGACGGAATGAACATTGCTTTTTCTACAGCTCTTTACTATATCAAGCTATTGTAAGAAGTAGTGGTTGAAAAAAGTGAAAATTTGAGATACTATTTTGATAAATACAGTTTATGCGGAGATAGTGAAGATGGAAGAGCTGAAAGATTTTGTAAAATCCAGGGAAAAAGTAAATTTATGTATGGTATTGCTCAATATTCTGGTATTTGTGGTACTGGAATTTTTGGGAAATACGGAGGATCCTGGGTTTATGCTGGGGCATGGGGCGTCCTTTGTTCCGCTGATCGTGGAAAGGGGGGAATATTACAGGCTCTTTACCAGCATGTTTCTGCATTTCGGCATAGAACATCTCTTTAACAATATGCTGGTCTTAATTTTTCTGGGGGATATGCTGGAAAAGCTGGCGGGAAAGTGGCGCTACCTTTTGATCTATCTGTTGGGAGGATTGGGAGGAAATCTCCTGTCACTGGCGATGGAGCTGCGGTCCGGTGAGTTCGCAGTCTCTGCCGGAGCGTCGGGAGCAATCTTTGCTGTCATTGGAGCTCTGGTTTTTCTGGTCGTCCGGCACAGGGGAAGGATTCCAGGCGTCAGTGGAAGACGTCTTCTGCTGATGGCAGCCTTGTCACTCTTTCAGGGATTTTTCAGTACGGGTGTCGATGCAATGGCTCATCTGGGAGGATTCCTGTCAGGTTTTGTGCTGGCGTTGGTATTGATCGGAAGGCGCAGGCTAAAGCAGGTTCCGGCAGGATTTGAAGATAGGATGATCTGACCGTGGTGGGCTTCAATGATTCTTTTCACAATGGCGAGCCCAAGACCTGTTCCATTCTTCTTATGGGTAATGAAAGGAGTAAACAGATCGGGAAGATATTCCTTGGGGATTTCACTTCCGTTATTTTGGATATCGATTTTGACCTGCCCGTCTGAGACGGAGCAGGAAAGCTTTACCTGGGAAGCGTCTGTTTCAAAGGCATTTCGGAGAACATTTGTGATGGCTTGGCGAAGCTTGGTGGCATCTGCCACGATGGTCGGAAGATCCAAAGGGACCGTACTGTAAAAGGCAATTTCCTGGTTGGGAGACAGAGCCTTTGCCTGGGACGTGACAGCATGAAGAAACTCCGTCAGATTTACATCCGCCAGACAAAGCTTATCGCTGTTATTGAACCCCGAAAATTCATCCAGCAGGCGGCGCAAGTAAGCCATATCTTCTCTCATTTCCTTCCAAAAGGCAAAGGAAGTGACTTCAGGGTGCTCAGATTCAATGATCTGCATGGAGCTGTTGATCAGAGTGACGGGATTTCTGATTTCATGGGAAATCCGGGAAAGCTCCAGACGATGATTTTCCTGCATTTTTTGAATAAAAGTATCTTGACTGTTCATACAAATTCCTCCTCCACACAGTCTAGCATCGAATCCTGGAATTGGCAATCAGATTTTATTGACAGAAATTTACAAAAGATTTACCATGTACCTACAGGATTCGACAACCTGAATTTTAGAAAGAAAAGAGGTATTCGGTTATGCACGATGAGAACTGTATTTTTTGTAAAATCGCCAACGGAGAAATATCAGCAGCGACTTTATACGAGGACGAGAATTTCAGGGTGATTCTGGATTTAGGACCGGCATCAAAGGGACATGCCCTGGTTCTTCCGAAACAGCATTATGCGAACGTCTATGAAATGCCGGAGGATCTGATCGGAAAGGCTTACATAGTGGCAAAGAAAATGGCAGAAAAAATGACGGACGCGCTGGGATGCGACGGTTTTAATATCCTGCAGAACAATGGGGTGACGGCGGGACAGACGGTGTTCCATTTTCACATTCATTTGATCCCGCGCTATGAAGGAGATAGTGTGGGTCTGCATTGGCAGGCAGGAAAGCTGACAGATGAGGAAAAGGAAGAAATACTGAAAAAGATAGTAGGCTAATATTTCACATCCGAAGAGCAATAATTAAGGAGTGAAGAGTAAAAATGACAAAGGAAGAGAGATTTACAGAATATTACACAAACTTGTCCACAGTGGTTTATCGCTACAGCTTGGCTCGGGCTGGTGATCCTGAGCTGGCGAAGGATGCCACTCAGCACGCATTTAGTGAATTCTTCAGGTTCATGGATAAGGTGCCTGATGATATCGTGAAGGCATGGCTGTTTCTTTGCAGCAAGAATAAGATCATCGATGAATGCAGGAAAGAAGCAACCAGGCAAAAGGTTATGTCTAAGACCTACAGAAGGGAAACGCACATTGTTTCAGAGGACAATACGGAGGCACTGATCGACCGCATGATGCAGGAACAGCTGTCTACCCGTATTCTGTGTGATCTGAGGGAGAAAAATGAGAGCTGGTACAGGATTGTGGTAGCTGTCAGTGTGATGGAAATGTCTCACGATGAGGCGGCAGAGTATTTAGGCATATCTAAGCAGGTGCTCTGCGCGAAGCTCTATCGCGCCAGACAGTATCTCTGGAAATCTTTCGGGAAGGACTACACGGAAATTTAGTGTATGCCAGGATCCACATTTCGCAGAATGACTGCCGGAAGCTCCAGCTGTCATTCTGCTGAAAGGGAAGGAAAACCGTACACTAGGATTTTGATACTTCATCCAGGATCTGGATGATTGTGGGAATGGCATCCCTCTGTTCGCTTTTCTCCATGGCTGCAATGTATTTATCCCGATTGTTGTAGATTTTCTGTATCATGGGAAGGAGAATGGAGGGTGCCAGATTCTCTTCACTTAAAACCTCACTGAAGCCCTGGTGTTCAAAGGATTCTGCATTAAGAATCTGGTCGCCGCGGCTTGCATTGGCGGATAAAGGAATCAGAAGATTGGGCTTTCTGAGGGCAAGAAGCTCACAGATTGCGTTTGCGCCGGCTCTGGACACACAGATGTCCGCCATAGCAAACAAATCCGCCAATTCCTCTTTGATATATTCAAATTGTACATAGCCTTCCAGATAATTGAGCGTGGGATCTACTTTTCCCGCACCGCACAGATGAACCACTTGGAAGGTTTTTAAAAGCTCAGGGAGAATCCCCCTGATCGCATCGTTGACAATGACAGAACCTTGGCTTCCTCCAATTACCATAAGCACCGGTTTATTGGCAGTGAAGCCGCAGAATTTTAAGGCATTCAGCTTATTTCCCTTCAACAGCTCCTGGCGGATGGGGGAGCCGGTCAGTACAGCCTGCCCTTCGGGCAGATGCTCCAAAGTTTCGGGAAAATTGCAGCACACTTTTGTTGCAGCAGGAAGGGAAAGCTTGTTAGCCAATCCTGGAGTCATATCTGATTCGTGGATGACCACAGGGATATGGCGGTGCTTTGCAGCCAGAACCACTGGAACAGCGACGAAACCGCCTTTCGAAAATACAACATCCGGTTTTAATTTTTTCATCAGCGCCCGTGCCTGGGTATAACCTTTTACAACACGGAATGGATCACTGAAATTTTTGACATCAAAATAACGGCGGAGCTTTCCAGATGCGATCCCGTAATAAGGGATGTTCAGATCTTCGATCAGCTTCCGCTCAATACCGTTATAGGAACCAATATAGCTAATTTCATATCCTTTTTCCTTCAGAGAAGGGATTAAGGCGATATTCGGTGTGACATGTCCGGCAGTACCGCCGCCGGTAAGAACGATTCGTTTCATGCTATTCCTCCAAATGGTTATTTAATCGACAGCACCAGAGGGGCTTTTTGTATCATGGTAATGTCTTATACATTGCTGTATCGTATAGTTACATCTTATACTGTAAAAAAAAAAAGTCAAGAAGGGAACTTGGATAAATTGAAAAATAACATGTCAAACAGCGATAGAAACAAAGAAAAGAACAAAATTGAAGACCTTTACGTTCCGGAAGAAATGGCTGAGGATAAAGAGCTGGACGAGATTATCCGCAAGCTTTTAATAGAAGATGCAGATGCCGAGGAAGAAGCACTGAAAGACTATGAATTACCCGGTCCCGTGCCTACGGAAGAGATGTTTGACAACATCGTCAAGAAGCTTAAGGAGGATGGGCTCTGGGGGCAGGGAGAAGAAGTGCCTGAGAGTCATTTTGCCGTCTCGGATGATACTGTTAATACAAATAGGAATATGAATGCCAGCACAGCAGAAGGCAGCCGGCATATAGATACAGACGCTGCGGCGTCAAAGGAAACAGCAGAAGCAGAGAGCGAAGGGGGAGGAAACGGCTTAAAAGCAGCAGGCGGATTGTCCTACGATGAGATCACCCAACTGCTGTCCGAGGAGGACCGAAAGGCGCTCCAGATGGGCAAGAAGGTGCTGAAAGGCGGGAAGAGAAGGAAAGTCCTCCATGTACTGCGCTGGATTGCTACGACAGCAGCGGTTGTTGTGATTGGAGTATTTACGATTAGTATGGGGAGTGATGCTAATCGGGAGAGAGCTGTGGCGATTTGGAATTCGTTGGTTGGTGGGGAGTTGGAGGTTAATATATCTGATGCAGAAAATAGTATAGTGGTTGAAAATGAACAATTGGCATACGACGAAATTAGCCAAGTATTAGATGCAAAACAAATACAATTTTTATATAGACCTGCTAGCTTTGTTTATAAAAATTATTCTATGGACAAGAAATTGAAAACAGCCAATATTTTTTATGAATGTGATAATGATTTAATAACAGTATCGATTTGTAAAGTGAATTCTGGAATTAATAGAGAT
>DVFT01000224.1 GCA_018713105.1 Candidatus Limivivens merdigallinarum
AAGGTCGATGATATAGATACCATTTCTCTCAGTGTAGATGTACGGAGCCATTTTCGGGTTCCATCTTCTGGTCTGATGTCCAAAATGAACACCTGCTTCGAGTAACTGTTTCATTGAAATAACGCTCATGATTTTTCTCCTTTTCGGTTAGATTCTTCCGCATGTTTTCGCTTCCTTGGAGACCGGAAGACCGGCACCGTCCTTGGAATCCACATGCGTGTTTAATTGCACCTTTGGCAGTATATCACAGAAAGCAGCTCTTTTCAAGGTTTTTTTCCTGATTGTCCCAAAATCTTTCACACAAAATTTTTATTCTCCAAAAAAGGTCTCCGGAAAACCGGAGACCTTTCAATTACTCGTGACGCAGCGCGTCGATGGGATTCAGGTTTGCTGCTTTGACAGACGGAAGCAGCCCGAAGATCACGCCAATGACCATAGAAAAGAGTACTGCGATCACGGCCGCCGGCACACTAATCGCGGTAGGTGCCCCGGTCATTCTGGAAATCACCTGGGACATAACATAGCCTGCGATCACGCCGATGATGCCGCCGAGACTGGTCAATACCGCCGCCTCTGTCAAAAACTGGGCAAGGATCCTCTTTTTCTTGGCTCCAATGGCTTTCTTCAAACCAATCTCACTGGTACGCTCGGTCACCGTCACCAACATGATATTCATGACGCCGATACCGCCTACCAGAAGGGAGATGCCGGCAATCCAGACGAGCTGCTGGTTAGATGCAGTATTGAGCTGCTGCCGTTCCTGGATCTGTTCCAGCAGATTGTCGGAGCGGTACTGGATATCCGAGTTCTCACCCACGGTCAAGTAGCTGTTGGCAATGCTTCTCACCTGGCTTCCTACGGTTGCCATATCATCCGTCGTCTCTGCCTTGATGACGATATTCTGAGGTTCGTCATAAGCATAAGATATTCCCCAGTCCGCAGACGGAATGTAGACCACGCCATTGCTGTCGCTCATATAGCTATAGTATTCCTCTTCATTCTCGAAGGTTAGCTCATATTCATCAGACTGCTGGACGATCCCTATCACAGTATACGGCTCACTGCTGATCTCTATAATCTTTCCAAGAGGCTCCTCGTCCTGGAAAAGCGTATTGGCTGCATCCTGATCCAGAATGGCAACTTTCCGGTAATTTTCAAAATCCTCATCCAGGAACTCCCTTCCAGTCCGAACCTCAAGTCCCATTGTATTGAAATAATGCTGGTCAATCCCCCTTACAGCTCCAGTGAAGGAATTCTCCAGATAGAAGATATTGTAGCTGTAATCCCTGGAATTATAGAAGGAGATATCCTCCACTCCGGATACATCCAGCATTTCCTGACGGATCTGTTCGGTAAACACCGGAACGCCGCTGGGCGGTGCTGTATAATCATCAAACACATACTCCGAATCGGAGCGAAACAGCTTGACATTGACAGCATTGTTTCCGGCTCCCAATAGGCTTTCCTCCAATTGCTTATTGGTTCCCTGAATGGTGGATACAATCGAGATGATCGACGCAATACCAATGATGATACCGAGCATCGTCAGCAGAGAACGCATTTTATGGGACCAGATTCCCTGGAAAGATAATCGTATATTTTCTAACACTCCTGCACCTCCAATTTATTGCCGCGGGGTTTTGACTTTCTCAGACAGCACCTTAACATGTGGAGATTAAAAATCTTCCCCACTGTAGGTATCCCCAAAATAGCTTCCGTCGCTGCTCTCTCCGCTGTAAGTATCCTCCAGGTAGCTGTCCTCTCCAAGGTAAGTCCCCTCTCCAAGATATGTGTCTTCACCCAAGTAGCTATCTTCGCCCGAATAACTGCTAACTTCGCCTAAGTAGCTATCCCCACCGGAATAACTGCCATCGCCTGAATAGCTGCTGTCTTCACCCAAGTAGCTGCCATCACCCGAATAACTGCTGTCTTCACCCAGGTAGCTGCCATCGCCTGAATAACTGCTGTCTTCACCCGAATAGCTGCCATCACCCGAATAACTGCTGTCTTCACCTGAATAGCTGTCATCGCCGCTGAAGGCATCCCCATTTCTGGTCCTTGCCCCTTCTTTCGCATCGGCGGAATAGGGGAAGGCAATTTTATCATTCAAGGTAAGCCCTTCTAGGATCTCCACAGTGCCGTAAGAGTTCTTCCCAGTTTTGACATACTGCTTTTTCAAGCGCCCATTTCCGTCATCTATATAGACATAGCTTTGTCCGTTCTCAGAACGCACATACATCTTTTCCAAATAAATCCCCGTGCTATCCGCATTCACTTCCTGCTCGAACTGAATCTCTACACCATCCCCTTCGGCTAGGCTGCCGGGTTCTGCCACATAGGCGAGGAATGGGTAGGCAGATACGTTCATGTTCTCTGACGAAGACCAATAAGAAAGGCTGGATGCTGGATACTCGGAAATCTCCGTGATCTCCGCCGTCACTGTCTCATAACTGTCCCAAGAGGTCGCAGTAATCTCTGTCCCAACCGTATACTTGTCCAGATCCATCTCATTAATAGTACCCTGAATGTAAAGACCACTGTCGCTGGTTACTAGAATAAAAGGTTCTCCATCATCCGACACCACGGATACGTCACCCACGGTCTTGACCACGCCATGTATGCTGCTGACCACGGTCGCGTTGTCAAGCTCTCTTTGGTTCTTGGCAATCTCCAGGTCATTTTCCCGGAGCGTCAGCTCCAGCTCCTGGATTTCTGCTTTTTTATCTGTGATTGCCTGCTGCAGCTCGGATACTGTATACTGCTCTCCATCATCCCAGAACTGAAAATCGTCATCGATCCAATCTCCCGGATCCTCAGTATCCGGCTCGGTACTGGGTTCCGTAATCTCCGGTACGTTTTTCTGCAGACCATTGGTCGTAAAAGTCCATGTCACGTCTGGCGCAAAAGCTTTATCCACCGGAACGGTTCCGTTAATCTGAATGGATTTGATAAAGCCGCCCGACATATCGTCGCCTTCCCTGATTTCCAGGATGGCGTAACAGCCTTCTCCATCCTCCAGGATTCCTCCGTTCTTTCTGGAGGTTCCTGCCTCATTAAAGCCCAAAAGCTTATTCATGAAGGACGCCTGTACGATTGCTCCGTCCACGCAGAAAAAAACATACGGCTTTTCCTTGGTTCCCTCGCCTTTGTAAGGCTTGGTCCGGTAGTTCAGCACCTTGTATGCCTTCAGCCTTCCCAACGGGGAAGTTTCTATTTCTGTTTCCGTCTCTGTTTCTGTCTCTGTCTCGCTCTCCGTCGTTGGTTCCGTCCCGTCTTCCCCTGGATTAATAATCAGCGTTCCATCCGAATCGGTCTGCGGTTCTGTCTGTACCGGTTCTGTAGCATCCGGAGTGGCCGGCTCCGTACCTGCTGGGGTAGTCGGTTCCTGGGGGGTGTCCGGTTCCGGTGTGATATTGAT
>DVFT01000225.1 GCA_018713105.1 Candidatus Limivivens merdigallinarum
TGTTGAGAGATGGCAGGATCATTCGGAATTCCATCGCTGAGGATTCGTTTGAAAAAGGATTTCATCAATCGTTGTTCTTGAGAAAATCTTGCGGCGAGTGTGAATTTGCAGGAACACCAAGACCAGGGGAATTTACGATAGGCGATTTTTGGGGGCTGGAAAAATATAATCCAGACTATACTGATGGAAAGGGAGTATCGTTAGTATTCTTAAATAATGAGAAAGCGGACCGAATCTGGGAAGAAATCAAGCCCAAGCTGCAGTTTGACCAGCCTGTACCCACAAAATTTGCGTTATCCCATAACCGCTTCCGCCCTAAGATCAAAATTCACCCCAACAGAGAACGTTTTTTTAGAGAGTGGGAGAAAGAACCCTTCTCAGTTGCAGTAGAAGCAGCCATGGAAGGATGCACAGCGCAGGAAGTGAAGCGGAGACGAAAAAGAAGCTGGTACAGGCAAATCATGAGAAGATTAAAATCCGTAATAAAAAAATGTTTAAGAGAAAATTTGAAAATAGGGAAATGAATTCAGGTTGCCAACCCTCCGCCCTTTGGGTATAATGAACCTATAGGAAGCTAAAAGAACGGATAGATTTTGAGGAGGGGAGTCATGCAGCGAAAGAGAATTCCGATTGGCTATGAAGATATTCGGGAAATCATGGACCAGGACATGTATTTTGTAGATAAGAGTATGCTGGTCAGGGATTTGCTGCAGAACGGCGCTAAGGTTACGCTTCTGACACGTCCAAGACGTTTCGGCAAAACGTTGAATTTAAGTATGCTCCGACGTTTTTTCGAGGATGAGAGGGACGAAAAAGGGGAGAAGGTAGAGAACGGCTACATCTTTCAAAATCTTGCGGTCTCTGCCTGCAGGGAAATCTGCCTCAAGCATCAGCAGCAGTATCCGGTGATCAATCTGACGTTGAAGTCAGGGCGGCAGCCTAATTTTGAAATGGCTTATGAAAGTCTGGTAGATAAGCTGATCAATGAATATCAGCGCCATTCTTATATACAGAAAGGCGATATGCCGCAAAGGGACAGGGAACGTTTTGAAAGAATTCTGCTTGGCAGGGCAGGAGCCATGGAATATGCGGAAGCGTTAGGCTTCCTTTCCAGGTGCCTGGCAAATTTTCACGGGAAGAATGTGATCATCCTGATTGATGAGTACGACGTCCCGTTGGAGAATGCGTATTTCAGAGGTTTTTATGATCAGATGATTGATTTTATGAGAACGCTTTTTGAGTCAGCGCTGAAGACCAATGAATCTTTGGCGTTTGGTGTGGTGACAGGGTGCTTAAGGTTCTCCATCTTAAGCCCGCAGTACAGTGAATATTTTGGCTTTACAGAAGCGGAGGTAAAGGCGCTGCTTCAGGAATATCAACGCTTGGATGTTTACGAAGAAATCAGACATTGGTACGATGGGTATCATTTTGGAGGAAGGGAGATCTATAACCCGTGGAGCATTCTCAATTATGTGAAAGCGGCGGAACAAGATGAAAAAAGTTTCCCCAGACCGTACTGGTCCAACACCTCCTCCAACAGTGTTGTGAGAGAGCTGATTGAACAGGCAGATGACAGCGCAAGAAGTGAGGTGGAACTTTTAATGGAAGGAGGAACCATCGAGAAACCGATTCACGAGGAAGTGACCTACGGGGATATCTATGATTCGGCAGACAATCTGTGGAATTTCTTGTGCTTTACCGGATATCTGACAGTACAAAGCCAGCGCATGGAAGGGGAAGACATTTACCTGGGACTCGCAATCCCGAATACAGAGATCCGGTCCGTTTACAGAAACAGTATCCTTAGCTGGTTCGACCAAAAGGTAAAGAAACTGGACAAAACTCCCTTGATCCGTGCCTTTGAGACAGGAGATTGTCAGGCAGCTGAGGAGTTCCTTTCCAACCAGCTTTTGAATACAATCAGCTACTATGATTATGCGGAAAATTATTATCATGGATTTTTAACAGGTATTTTGGCGGGGATAGAAGGATATCAGCTCCTGTCCAACCGGGAAAGCGGGGCTGGACGACCGGATCTTGTACTGAAGAGCAAGGCGGTTCGAAAGGGCAGGGCGATCATTCTGGAACTGAAGACGGCAAAGAGTGTCCACGATATGGAAGAGCAATGCTGCAAAGCGTTGGAGCAGATAGAGCGGCAAAAATATGCCAGGGAATACCTGGCAGAGGGCTATCCAGAAATAAAGAAATATGGAATTTGTTTTTATCGCAAAGATTGTATGGTAAGGGCTGAGTGAAACGGCAGCCCTTTCCACACTACTCAAATGTCCGGTCAAACCGCGGATCCAACACTCCGCCATCCAAAATGCAGCCATCCAGATTCTCTGCCAGCCGTACTGCCTCCGGGATGGCATGGCGGAACAGGGAGAGGAGCTTATCTGTGCTTTCGGAGCATTTCGGGTTGTCCTGGTGGTGGAGGACGAGCCCGCCCATGGAATCGTATTTTCCAACCGCCTTCATGACGGCTTTCAGGAAGGTTTCCTTTGGAAGGCGCGGAGCATAGAAGAGACGCTTCACCAGGCGGAGCCACCGAAGGGAGGTGCGGACGGTGGGAAGATCCGTTTCATAAAAGGGGACGATGGACCTGGCAGTGGCTTCATCGGTGGGGACCAGGCGGTCCAGGCGGAAGGTGAAGGGATCCCTGCCGCTTTGGCGGATGAGAGCCTTTTCCAGTTCCTCTTCGATTTCCAGGTGGGCGATGCCGGTATCTGCCATCGCCTGCGCCACATAGGGGTGGCAAAAGCTGTCCAGGACGAAGTGGCAGAGAAAGCCCAGGAGATAGGCATATTCCTGGCTTTCCCTGCCTTTTTCATGCACGACGGCAATGCCGTGCTGGAAGAAGGCACGGGCGGGCAGATTGTGAAGGCGGTTTCCGTAACGGATGACGTCGTTGCCCTTGTAGGGTTTGTAGAAAAAGAAAAGGTCCGGTCCCTGCAGACCGATCCGAAACGGCTTCGGATAGGTTTGGACAATGGACTGTAAAGCTTCAGGAAAATGCTTGGCAGCTTTTCTGCCAAACAGTTCATGGGCAAAGATTGCAGGCATAAGAATCGATTCCTCCTAACAGTTTTGAGTTTCTTTGGCTGCCCGTACAAACAGGATAAACCCGATGACGAACAGGACGGCGATGGCTGCGATCCCGGCGTTGGATCTTCCGGTGAGCTGAGCCATGACGCCCACCAGGGTGGTGCCCATGAAGGAGGCGCCTTTGCCGAAAATGTCATAGATACCGAAGTATTCCCCCGATTTTTCGGGAGGGATGATCCTGGCAAAGTAGGAACGGGACAGGGCCTGGATGGCGCCCTGGAACATTCCCACCAGGAAAGCCAGAAGCCAGAACTCCCACTGCTTGTCCAGCTGGATAGCGAACAGCGCGATCAGCGTATAGGCTCCGATGCAGACCTTCAAAAGCAGCGCAGTGGGATACTGCTTGGAAAGCCTGGAGAAGAGCAGGGCAAAGGGGAAGGCGACCACCTGGGTCAAAAGGAGAGCCAGGAGAAGCCCTGTCGTGTCAAGCCCCAGGGCGCTTCCGTAGGCAGTCGCCATCTCGATGATGGTATAGACCCCGTCGATGAAGAAAAAGAATGCCAAAAGGTACAGGAAAATATGCTTCTGCCCCCGGATATCCAGGAACGTCCGGTAAAGCCTGAGAAAGCTTTCTTTTACCGGATGCTTTGGGAGGGGGATAAAATGCCTCTGGCGGTAATGTTTAAGGAGCGGAAGGCTCATAAGGAACCACCATGCCGCATTGATGACGAAGGCAAGGGTCATGGCGGCCTGCATGGTAAGCCCCAGGCTTTCGTTCATCAATACCAGGGACAGGGACAAGAGGAAGGGAACGCAGCTTCCAATATATCCCCAGGCATAACCGTGCGAGGAGACGCGGTCCAGTCTTTCCGGAGCCGTCACATCCACCAGCATGGAATCATAAAAGACCAGGCTTGCGCTGTATCCTACCTTGGCGACGACGAATACCACCAAAAAGGCGAACCAGGAAGATGGAAGGGAGAGGATAGAACATGCCGCCGCGCCCAGGATCATGCAGAGGGCGAACAACGGTTTTTTGAAATTCTTTGTGTCAGCCAACGTACCCAGGGTGGGGCCAAGGATGGCGACCAGGATTGTGGAGATGCTGGCGGCATATCCCCAGTAGGCCAGGTAATCCACCTCAGAGATCCCGGCGCCGCCGGCCAGGGAGTTGAAATAGATGGGGAGGATGGTGGAAACCAGCAGGATGAAGGCGGAATTGCCCACATCGTAGAGAATCCAGTATTTTTCCAGTTTGGTAAGCTTTGTATGTTCCTTCATAATAAGGCTGCTCCTTTGCTTGGTCTTGATGGGCAGATGCCCAATATGTTTTATTATACACGATTTTCGCTGGATGATATGTTAAATCTGGAAATTTAATATGGATTTAACATTGATTTTCCAGAAGGAGGGTGGAGAAAACAGAAAGAAAAAGGCAAAATGAAAAGATAAACAAGGCAGAGGAGGGGGAAAGGCCGTGAAGTCCAAAATAGGAGTATGGTTGTTAGCGCTGTCAGTATGTATGGTTCTGGGAGGCTGCAGCGGCAGGCTGTTTCCGGCGGTCAGCAGAAGGACGACCCTTCGGATTTTGTCCGGCTCGGAGAATCAGGAGCTGGAACCGTTGTTGGAAGCTTGCGCGAAAGATACGGGAGTCCGCATTGAAATGGAGTATCGGGGTTCCGTGGATATTATGAGGGCGCTTCAGGAAGGGGCGGAAGGATACGATGCCGTCTGGCCTGCCAGCAGTATCTGGATCTCCATGGGGGATGAGAACCATCTGGTGAAGCACCAGCAGTCGGTTTACATGACGCCGGTGGTGTTCGGTATCCGGGAAAGCCTGGCGGAAGAGCTAGAGTTTACGGCGGGCGATGTCTCAGTGGGCGATATCTTAAAGGTGATTCAAGACGGCCGGATGAGTTTCTGCATGACTAGCGCCACCCAGTCAAATTCCGGAGCCAGCGCCTACATTGGGTTTCTTTATGCCCTTTTGGGAAAACAGGAAGGGATGACTCTTGAAGACTTGCAGGAGGAACAGCTGAAAGGAGAGATCAAAGAACTCCTGGGAGGAGTGGAGAGAAGCTCCGGAAGTTCAGACTGGCTAAAGGAGCTGTTCCTTTCCGGGGATTATGACGCCATGGTCAACTATGAATGCCTGGTTATTGACGCCAACAAAACGCTTGTGGAGGAAGGCAGGGAACCTTTGTATGTGGTTTATCCCTATGACGGGCTTTCCATTGCGGATTCTCCCTTTGGCTATGTGGATCACGGGGAAGAGGAAAAGGAGAAAGCCTTCCAGAAGGTGCAGGACTATCTCCTGGATGAGAAAGCCCAGGCGGAAATCGAGGCCACAGGAAGAAGGATCCGTCCGGATGGCGTCAGCGAAGAGAACCGTGCTGCCTTTGAAGAGACGCCGGGCATAGAGGTGGACCGTATCCTGTCGCCCATCCAGATGCCGGACCGGGAGACTCTGACGGAGGCTTTGAACCTTTACCAGACCAGTTTTAAAAAGCCATCCCTCAATATCTACTGCCTGGATTATTCCGGAAGCATGCATGGGGAGGGGCTGGAACAGCTGACAAAAGCCATGGCGCAGATCCTGATCCAGGAGAACGCCAGGAAAAACCTCTTGCAGGCCAATGAGGGCGAGGTTAACGTGGCGGTGATCTTTGATGACAGGGTGCTTGGCATCCTGAAGGCGTCGGATGATTCCGATGAGGCGCTTTCAAGCCTTTACGAGGAGATCGAAGGCTATGATACCGGCGGAGGGACGGATATCTACCAAGCTGCCGCCAAGGCGCTGGAGATTGCCGGGGAGTACGACCTGACACAATATACGCCGGCGGTCATCTTGATGACCGATGGCAAGTCCGGCGGAGATATCGGGGGATTTCAACGGGTCTATGAGGAAGCGGACGAGGATATTCCGGTATTTTCCATTATGTTCGGCGATGCCGAAAGTTCCCAGCTGGAGGCGTTGGCGGACTTGACGGGAGGAAGGGTCTTTGACGGGACAAAAGACTTGGCTGCCGCGTTCCGAAGCGTGAAAGGATACAACTGATGAAACGATTCAAAGAAAAACTTGCGGGGCGGGTGGCGGCTTCTGCCGCCGCAGCGTTCTTCGTCTTTTTGTTGCTCCTGGTGGTGCTGGAGCTTTCCCTTCCGGCATGCCTTATCATTGGAGGGTTGGTGTACCCGGTGATGCTTTTGGTTCTGAAGCCTGTCAAGAAGATTGGGAAGACGGAGATTTCTTTCCTGGAAGACGGAGACTTGCTGCACCAGAAGCTTAAGGAGGCAGAGGAAGATTACAAGAGATTGTGCCGGGCGGTGGATGGCATCGAGGAACCAAAGCTTCGGGAAAAAGGGAGAGAACTGATCCGGGTGGCGGGAAATATCCTGCAATACCTCACCGACAATCCAAAGAAGATCGAATCAGCTTACAGATATATTGACTATTACCAGGAGACGGCAGCCAATATCCTGGAACATTATATCAAGCTACAGGAGGCGGATCTGGAAACTGAAGGGGCGGCAGAATTGGCGCGCAAGACCGGAGAGGGAATGACGGTGATGTGCCATGGATTTGAAAAACAGTATGAGAAGCTGATGCAAAACGAGATGCTTAGCATGGAAGTGGATCTGGACTTGTTAAAGCAGGCACTGATTTCCGAAGGCTTCGGTGAAGATGAGTTTGGAATGAAGCGGGGAGAAACAGAATGAGGACAAAAGTGATAGGATTCCTGTTCCTGCTGGCCATCATGGCTTCGGTGGGAGTAATCTATTTTGCGGAAAGCCAGCAAGCGGAAAAGGCGGAACTTTCTGGCTATGTGGGCGGGGAGAAGATCGGTTTGCTGGAGGATGAAGAAGTTGGGAAGATCCTGGATGAAGAGTACCGGATTTCCATCGATTATGCGAAAGCTGGATCGCTGGATATGGTCACCGAGGATCTTGAGGGAAAAGACTACCTGTTCCCATCCAGCAGCATTGCCCTGGAATATTACGAGTCAATGTATGGAAAGCCGGAACGCAGCGAGATCGTATTCAATACCCCGATCGTTCTCTATACCTATGAGAAGGTGCTGGCGGCATTGGAGCAGCAGGGCATGGTTACCCGCTCCAGAGAGGTCTGCTTTGTGGATATGGAGAAACTTTTGTCGCTGATTTTGGAAGAAAAGGTGTGGAGTGACATCGGGCTTTCGGAGCTCTATGGAAAGATTGCGGTGGATACTACCGACCCTGCCAAATCCAACTCCGGCAATATGTTTGCAGCCCTTGTAGCCAATGTCTTAAACGGTGGGGAGACGCTTACCGAGGCGGATTTGGCGGAAATCCTCCCGAAGCTCCAGGAAATCTTCGGACGTCTCGGCTATATGGAGACTTCCTCGGCGGATCTTTTCAGCCAGTTTTTGCGGATGGGGATCGGGGCAAAACCGATTATCGCAGGATATGAAAGCCAGCTTCTGGAATACGCCGTCCAGGAGCCGGAGGAGTACGAAAGGATCAAGGAGGATGTGGTGATGCTCTACCCGGCTCCCACTGTCTGGTCGGCCCACGTCTTGATCGCCTTGGATGAGGACGGCAGCCGCCTGATCGATGGCATGCTGGACGAAAAGATCCAGGACATCGGCTGGAAACAGCACGGTTTCCGCACCGGGAACTACAGTATCACAGAGGATGTAAAAGAAATCAAGGTTCCCGGCGTGGCGGAAGATGTCACCAGCGTCACCCCGGTTCCTTCCTTTGACGTTATGGAGAAGATAATAGAAGGGCTGTCATGAAAATGGGATTGTTCACAAGTTGTTAAAAAAAATGGTGTTGTGCATATCAAAGGAAAGTGGTAAAATAGACTCTGTTATGAATTCGGATAAGAGATAATATAGGAGATTAAAAGATGAATGTGTTTCAAAAAGTATTCGGTACCCACAGCCAGCGTGAGGTGAAACGGATTATGCCTCTTGTGGAGAAGATCGAATCCTTAAGGCCTACGATGCAGGCTCTCTCAGATGAGGAGCTCCGCAATAAAACCAAAGAATATAAGGAGCGTTTGGGAAAGGGTGAGACCCTTGACGACCTTCTTCCGGAAGCATTCGCCACAGTCCGCGAGGCTGCAAGACGTGTCCTTGATATGGAGCCTTATCGGGTACAGCTGATCGGCGGCATCATCCTTCATCAGGGACGTATCGCCGAGATGAAGACCGGTGAAGGTAAGACCTTGGTGTCCACCCTTCCGGCATACCTCAATGCCCTGGAGGGCAAGGGCGTCCATATCGTTACCGTCAACGATTACCTGGCACACCGTGACGCAGAGTGGATGGGAAAGGTCCATGAGTTCCTGGGACTGACCTGCGGCTGTGTCCTGAACTCCATGGATAATGATGAGAGAAGGAAGCAGTATGCTTGTGATATCACCTATGTGACCAACAACGAGGATGGTTTCGACTACCTGCGTGACAACATGGTGATCTACAAGGAGCAGCTGGTTCAGAGAGATCTGCACTATGCCATCATCGATGAGGTGGACTCTGTATTGATCGACGAGGCACGTACGCCGTTGATTATTTCCGGACAGAGCGGGAAATCCACCAAGCTCTACGAGGTCTGCGATATCCTGGCACGTCAGCTGGAACGCGGTGAGGCGAGCGGCGAAGTGACGAAGATGACGGCGATTATGGGCGAGGAGATCACGGAGACCGGAGATTTCATCGTCAATGAGAAGGATAAGGTCGTCAACCTGACGGAGCAGGGTGTCCAGAAGGTGGAGAAGTTCTTCCAGATCGACAACCTGGCGGATCCGGAGAACCTGGAGATCCAGCACAATATCATCCTGGCGCTGCGCGCCCACAACCTGATGTTCCGTGACCGGGACTATGTGGTGAAGGATGACGAGGTTCTGATCGTCGATGAGTTCACCGGACGTATCATGCCGGGACGCCGTTATTCGGACGGGCTCCATCAGGCAATCGAGGCAAAGGAACACGTAAAGGTGAAGAGGGAGAGCAAGACCCTTGCAACCATCACTTTCCAGAACTTTTTCAATAAATATAAGAAGAAAGCCGGCATGACCGGTACGGCGCTCACCGAGGAGAAGGAATTCCGTGAGATCTACGGAATGGACGTTGTGGAGATCCCCACCAACCGTCCGGTACAGCGTATCGACCTGGATGATGCCGTATATATGACAAAGAAAGAGAAATTCCGTGCCGTCGTCAATGCCATCGAGGAAGCGCACCAGAAGGGACAGCCGGTCCTGGTAGGTACGATTACCATCGAGACTTCAGAGCTTCTCAGCAATATGCTGAAGAAGAGAGGCATCAAGCACAACGTATTGAACGCCAAGTTCCATGAGATGGAGGCTGAGATCGTAGCGGATGCAGGACAGCACGGGGCGGTTACCATTGCCACCAACATGGCAGGCCGTGGTACCGATATTAAGCTGGACGATGAGGCGAGAGCGTTAGGCGGACTGAAGATCATCGGTACGGAGCGTCATGAATCCAGGCGAATCGACAATCAGCTCCGCGGCCGTTCCGGACGTCAGGGAGATCCGGGTGAATCCAGGTTCTACATTTCCCTGGAGGACGACCTGATGCGTCTCTTCGGTTCTGAGCGTCTGATGAATACGTTCAAGACCCTGGGCGTGGCGGAGAATGAGCAGATCGAGCACAAGATGCTCTCCAGCGCCATCGAAAAGGCTCAGATGAAGATCGAGTCCAACAACTATGGAATCCGTAAGAATCTGCTGGAATACGACCAGGTAAACAACGAACAGAGGGAGATTATCTATGCGGAGCGCCGCAGAGTGCTGAACGGCGAGAGCATGAGGGACTCCATCTACAAGATGATCACAGATACCGTGGACAATACCGTGGATATGTGTATTGCCGATGACCAGGACAGAGCAGACTGGAACCTGGTAGAGCTGGATTCCCTGCTGCTGCCGATCATTCCGCTGCCCAAGCTTGAACTGTCGGAGAAGATGAAGAAGAACGAGCTGAAGCAGCTCTTAAAGGAGCAGGCGGTGAAGCTCTATGAGTCCAAGGAAGCGGAGTTCCCGGATCCGGAACAGCTCCGTGAACTGGAACGCGTGATTCTTCTGAAAGTGATCGACCGCAAATGGATGGATCACATCGACGATATGGATCAGCTCCGCCAGGGAATCGGTCTGCAGGCATACGGACAGAAGGATCCGCTGGTAGAGTACAAGATGAACGGCTTCGAGATGTTTGACGCCATGACTTCCGCCATCCAGGAAGACACCTTGCGTCTTCTGTTCCATGTGAAGGTAGAGCAGAAGGTAGAGCGTGAGGAGGTGGCTAAGGTGACCGGAACCAACAAGGATGATACCGGTCCCAAAGCTCCGGTGCGCCGTTCCACGGACAAGGTTTACCCCAACGATCCCTGCCCGTGCGGAAGCGGAAAGAAATACAAACAGTGCTGTGGACGTAAAAAAGTCTCATAACACGATAAAAAGGGCTGCTGTAAGGAAATTACGGCAGCTTTTTTTGCGGAAGCAGTTGAGTTTCAGAGGGGTTTCATGTTAATATGACTTAGGAAAATCCGAGTAGCTGAAAGTAAAGTTTTATTCATGCTGCAGGGTTTTGAGTAAGAAATCAGAGAGAGCAGGAGGAAGATGCATGGTTGAATTGGATCAGTTTAAATACACACTGGGTACTTACAAGGAACCGTTGAAGGAGATCAAGGACTCTCTGGACTTGGTGAACAAGGAGCAGAGGGTGGAAGAGCTGGAGCGCAGGATGGAGGAACCGGATTTCTGGGACAATCCTGAGAAATCCCAGGAGTCCATGAAGACGCTGAAAAGCTTGAAGGACGATATCCAGACCTACCATCATCTGGAGGAGCTCTACGAGGAGACGGAGCTTCTTATAGAAATGGGATATGAGGAAAACGATCCGGCGGTTCTGCCGGATATTGAGGAGAATTTAAATACGTTTATCTCCGAGTATGAAGAAATCCGCATGAAGACGCTTCTGTCAGGGGAATATGACAAGAACAACGCCATTGTGACCCTTCATGCAGGAGCCGGCGGCACGGAATCCTGTGACTGGGCGGGGATGCTTTACCGCATGTATACCCGTTGGGCGGACAAGAAGGGATTTGCCCTGGAGGTATTGGATTATCTGGACGGAGAGGAAGCGGGCGTCAAGTCCGTGACCTTCCAGGTCAATGGGGAGAATGCCTATGGGTATCTGAAATCCGAAAAAGGCGTACACCGCCTGGTCCGCATTTCCCCCTTCAATGCAGCGGGAAAAAGGCAGACCTCCTTTGTTTCCTGTGACGTCATGCCGGATATTCAGGAAGATCTGGATGTGGAGGTACGCGACGAGGATCTCCGCATCGATACCTACCGTTCCAGCGGCGCCGGCGGACAGCATATCAACAAGACTTCCTCTGCGATCCGAATCACCCATATCCCCACCGGGATCGTGGTGCAGTGCCAGAATGAGCGTTCCCAGTTCCAGAATAAGGACAAGGCAATGCAGATGCTGAAAGCAAAGCTGTATCTCTTAAAGCAGCAGGAAAACGCGGAGAAGATCTCCGGGATCCGCGGGGAGGTCAAGGAGATCGGCTGGGGAAACCAGATCCGTTCTTATGTGATGCAGCCCTACACGATGGTCAAGGATCACCGGACAGGGGCGGAGACCGGGAATGTGGACAATGTGATGGATGGAAACATCGACCTGTTCATCAATGCCTATCTGAAATGGATCACCTTAGGGGAGTCATCCGGGGACACAGACGGAGAACTGGAATAGAAGATAGAGGAGGAGATACTTATGGGTATTATCAGAGCAGCAATGAGCGCTGTATCCGGGACACTGAAAGATCAATGGCTGGACACGGTAGAGCCGGAGGATTTTGGAGGGGAGACCTTGTGTGCTCCGGGAGTGATTGTGCGCCAGGGTTCCAACAAAAAGAGGAGCAGCGACGTGATTTCAGACGGATCGGTCATCCATGTCTACGACAACCAGTGCATGATCCTCACAGACGGGGGCAAGATCATTGACTATACGGCGGAGCCGGGGTATTACACGGTAGACAGCGGCTCTTCCCCCTCTCTTTTTAATGGGGATCTTCTCAGCGACGTGATAGGAGAGTCTTTCAACCGTGTGAAATTCGGGGGAGGGAAGCCTCAGAGCCAGAGGGTGTTCTATATCAATCTCCAGGAGATCCGGGGGATTCGTTTTGGCACCAGGAACCCGGTGAATTATTTCGACGCCTTTTACAATGCAGAACTGTTTCTCCGCTGCCATGGCTCCTATTCCATGAAGATTACAGATCCGATCCGGTTCTATACCGAGGTCGTTCCAAAGGACAGCGGCAGAATGGAAGCGGAGGATTTAGGCGAACAGTTCCTCAATGAATTCCTGGAAGCGCTGCAGACTTCCATCAATCAGATGTCCGCAGACGGAATCCGGATTTCCTATGTGACTTCCAAGACCAGGGAACTGTCAAAATATATGGCGGATACGCTGGACGAAGAATGGAAACAGCAGCGGGGCATTGAGATCCAGTCCGTTGGGATTGCCAGCCTTTCCTACGATGAGGAGTCCCAGAAGCTGATTCATATGAGAAACCAGGGCGCCATGCTCCAGGATCCGTCCATCCGGGAGGGGTATATCCAGGGAGCCGTTGCCAGAGGTATGGAAGCGGCTGGCTCCAACGGGGCAGGAAGTATGGCAGGTTTCATGGGAATGGGCATGGGAATGCAGGCTGGCGGCGGATTTGTGAGTGCTGCATCCCAGGCAAACCAGGCACAGATCAATGGAATGCAGCAGGCTGGACAGACAACGATAGGGCAGCAGGGCGGATATCAGGGACAGCCGAAGCAGGAGTGGACCTGTACCTGCGGAAGCGTGAATACCGGGAATTTCTGCCCGTCCTGCGGCAGGCAGCGTCCCACGCCTTCAGCCTGGCAATGCGCCTGCGGAAGCGTGAACACCGGGAATTTCTGTACGAACTGCGGAAAGCCGAGACCGCAATAAGGAGGCGTTATGTCGGTAATCAGCTACAAATGCCCCAACTGTGGCGGTGAACTCGTCTTCGACGCCAAGGAGCAGGTATATAAGTGCCCCTACTGTCTGTCCAGGTTCCAGGATCTTGACCAGGCGGAGGAGACTGAGAATACAGAGGAAGCAGGCAAGGCAGAAACGGAAAAGGACGGCGGCGGGGTGCTATATTCCTGTCCCAGCTGCGGCGCTGAGATTGTGACGGATGCTACAACGGCAGCCACATTCTGCTATTACTGCCACAGCCCGGTGGTGCTCAAAGGAAGAGTGTCCGGCGAGTACCTTCCCCACAGTATCCTCCCCTTCCAGATCGATGAGAAGGAGGCAAAAAAACGCTTCCTGGAGGATGTCCGCCGAAAGAAATTCGTCCCCAAAGCGTTTTTTTCAAAGGATCAGATTGAAAAGCTCTCCGGCGTCTATTTTCCGGAATGGGTGTTTGACGGGAGCATGGATGGAAGGCTGGATGCCAGGACGGCACGGATCCGGGTGTGGATGAGCAGAGACACGGAGTTTACGGAGACAAAAGAGTACCACGTACAGAAAGGCGGTCATCTCACCTTCCGAAACCTTGGAAAGAATGCCCTGAAGAAAGCCAACCATGAGCTGGTGGAGGGGGTATTGCCCTTTGACCTGTCCAAAGAGAAGGAGTTCGGGATGGGATATCTCTCCGGCTTCTTTGCCGAACGAAGGGATCTCGATGAGACAGACTTGTCAGAGCTGGTCAAAGGAGAAATGCGGGGATACGGTGAGACGCTCCTCCGGGAAAGTATCGGGCAGTACGATATGGTCACGGCATGTGACTGCACGTTCCAGAAGGAGACAGTGCATGGAAGATACGTCCTGGTACCGATCTGGACGTTGACCTACCGGGATCGGAAAGGCAGCCTGTACTACTACACCATGAACGGGCAGAATGGGAAGGTGGCAGGCAAGTTCCCGCTGGATTATGGCAGGCTGGCAGCCCTCTTTTTTGCAGTGATGGTTCCGGTGCTGATCCTCTGCTTGATAGGAGGATACTTCTTATGAAAGAAAAATGGATGGTACGGATTGCCGTGTTCCTGTTTTTCGTTTGCTCCTTTTTCGGCGGGAAGGTTTCTGCCGATACGGCAAGTGTCTATGACGAGGCAGGGCTTCTCACCGAGGCGGAAAAGCTGGAGCTGGAGGAGAGGGCAGCAGGGTATGAAGAATCCTATCGGATGAACTTTGTAGTGATGACGGTCGCGGATACCGGAGGCAGGGAAGAGGATGAGTACGCCGACTGGTTCTACGAACAGCACGGGTATACAGATAACGGGCAGAAGGGCGGCGCGATCTTCTATATCGATATGGACAACCGGGCGGTTGGGATGGAGACGAACGGAGAGATGATCCTGTTCATGACGGACCGCCGCATTGAGGACGCCATCGACGCTGCATTCGGTTATGTGGAGAGGGAAGAGTACGGAAAGGCGCTGCTTGCCTTGATGGACACCACGGCACAGTACATAGAGGAAGGCATTGAGAGCGGGCAGGTTACCTACAATGAGGATACTGGGGAATACCGAAGATACCGTACCATCACAGGGATAGAAGGGCTACTAGCTTTGCTGATTGCTGTGGCGGCAGGGATCATTCCCTGTGTGGCGGTAGCAGGGAGATACCGGATGAAGTGGGGGAGCCAGACCTACAATTTCCGTGAAAACGGGGAGCTTGACATTACCCTCTCCGAGGAAAGCTTTCTCGGACAGCATGTGACGAGAAGGCATATCCCCAAGGACCCCGGAGACGGGGGACACGGAGGCGGAGGGCATGTGAGCACGACGCACCAATCTTCCGGCGGACATGAGTTCGGAGGGGGAAGCAGAAATTTCTAAATGCCGGTTGCAAACAGTCAGAAAATGTGCTAATATCTTCCATGTGACTACAGGTGTTTTCATAGTACGCACAAGGAGGGGAATATGGCAGACAGCAAATACTACGTGGTAAAACAAAAGGCAGTTCCGGAGGTTTTACTGAAAGTGGTGGAAGCGAAGCGGCTTCTGGAGGCAGAGAAGGTTTCCACAGTTCAGGAGGCGACTGACAGGGTCGGGATCAGCCGGAGCTCTTTCTATAAATATAAAGATGATATTTTTCCGTTCCATGATAATGCCAAGGGAAAAACGATCACATTCATGATTCAGATGGACGACGAGCCGGGGCTTTTGTCGGATGTCCTGCACATCGTGGCAGAGTATCAGGCAAACATCCTGACGATCCATCAGAGTATTCCCATCAATGGGATTGCTTCTTTGACGTTGAGTGTGGAGATTCTGCCCAATACGGGGAATCTTTCCAATATGGTTGAGAGCATTGAAGAGCAGAAAGGTATCCAATACTTGAAAATATTAGCAAGGGAGTGATTCGAAAGATGGTTCAGATAGCAGTTTTAGGATACGGTACGGTGGGAAGCGGAGTGGTGGAGGTCATCAACACCAACCACACCAGCATCAGCAAGAAAGCAGGTCAGGAGATCAATATCAAATACGTATTGGATCTCAGGGATTTTCCCGGTGATCCGATCCAGGAGAAGATCGTGCACGATTTCAACGTGATCTTAAATGACCCGGAGATCAAGATCGTGGTGGAGGTCATGGGAGGCGTGGAACCGGCATACACCTATACAAAACAGGCTTTGATGGCGGGAAAGAGCGTCTGCACCTCCAACAAGGAGCTGGTGGCGCGCCACGGAGCGGAACTGATGGAGATTGCCAGAGTGCGCAACCTGAACTACCTGTTCGAGGCGAGCTGCGGCGGCGGGATCCCGATCATACGTCCGCTGAATTCCTCGCTGACTGCCGATGAGATCGACGAGATCACCGGTATCTTAAACGGCACGACGAACTATATCCTTACGAAGATGATCCAGGATGGCTCTGATTTTGAGACCGCCTTAAGGCAGGCTCAGGAGTACGGCTATGCGGAGCGGAACCCGGAGGCGGACGTGGAGGGCTATGACGCCTGCCGCAAGATCGCAATCCTCTCCTCCCTTGCCTTTGGAGAACATGTGGATTATGAGGATATCTACACGGAGGGAATCACCAAGATCACCAAAGAAGACATCCTGTATGCGAAGAAGCTTGGCAAGACCATCAAGCTGTTGGCTTACAGCCGCAAGATCGGACAGAGCTTCTACGCCATGGTGGCGCCGTTCCTTTTGGACGACAACGATCCGCTGTACAGCGTAAATGGAGTGTTCAATGCGATTTTTGTCCACGGCAACGTGCTGGGGGATGCCATGTTCTATGGAAGCGGCGCGGGCAAGCTGCCCACCGCCAGCGCAGTGGTGTCCGATGTGATCGATGAGGCAAAGCATCTGAACAGGAATATTATGTCCTTCTGGAGCAGCACGAAAGTACAGCTCACCGATATCAGCAATTCCCAGCGCCGGTTCCTGGTGCGCGTAAAGGGGAATCCGGAAACTGACTTAAAGAACGTGGAGGAGATCTTCGGCACGGTGAAGCTCATAAAGATCCCGGAACTGACCGGTGAATTCGGATTTACCACCGAGGTACTGTCCGAGGCAGAATACAATGCAAAAGCGGAGAAGCTGGGAACGGTGATCAGCCGGATCAGGATCCGCCATGTGCACTAATAACGAAAGAAACACAGATAGAGGGCATCTCGCGACAGAAGCCCTCTATTCCTGCGGGCAACGAGCCAAGCGGACATGCTGGCATATCCATTTGGCGACTGCCGCGAGGGTCAAATACCCCGATGCTTGCATCGGGGTATTTGACTTGTGCGTCATGCCCGGAGGACAGCCGCATGGACGGGCAAGCTTGCTTGCACGGACGTGCGGATATCCGACGGGCACGGTCAGCGAGTGACATTGTCACGAGCTGACCGGTACAGCGAATAGCGTTAGCTGTGAGCTGTACAGATAATAACGTTAGCATAAAGGAGAGTAGAGTATGAAGTATGTAGTGGTTCTGGGGGATGGAATGGCGGACGAGCCCTTAGAGGAGCTTTCCGGAATGACCCCTCTTGAGAAGGCGGTCACTCCCGCCATGGATGCCCTGGCAAAGCAATCGGAAATGGGGCTTCTCTGTACGATCCCGGAGGGAATGGACCCGGGAAGCGATACGGCGAACCTGTCCGTCCTGGGATATAACCCCAAAGTCTACTATACAGGGCGTTCTCCTCTGGAGGCTTTGAGCATCGGTGTTCCCCTGGAAGATATGGATGTGGCGTTCCGCTGCAATCTGGTGACCCTTTCTGAGGAGGAGCCCTATGAGGAGAAGACGATCCTGGATCACAGTGCCGGGGAGATCAGTACAGAGGATGCTGCTATTCTCCTGGATGCTGTGAGGAAAGGGCTGGAAACGGAGAAGTATCACTTTTATGTGGGCACCAGCTACCGTCATTGTCTCATTGAGAAGGAGGGAAAGGTGCAGAAGCTCACCGCTCCGCACGATATCCTGGGAAAACAGATCGGAGCGTACCTGCCGCCGGGAGGGGAGCTGCTCAGAATGCAGAAGGCAAGCTACGAAATACTGAAAGACCATCCGCTGAATCAGAAGCGGAAGCAAAGAGGGCAAAATCCTGCCAACAGCTGCTGGTTCTGGGGAGCGGGGACGAAGCCCATTCTCACCAGTTTTTGGGAAAAATACCACAAGAGAGGCAAGATGATCTCGGCAGTGGACCTCTTAAAGGGGATCGCTGTGGGAGCATCCATGGATCTCGCCCTGGTGGAGGGGGCAAACGGAGGGCTTTTTACCAATTATGAGGGAAAAGCCCAGGCAGCAGTGGATGCCCTTTTGAAGGAAGATTACGATTTTGTCTATGTCCATGTGGAGGCGCCGGATGAGATGGGACACCAGGGAAGCATCGAAAAGAAAATAAAAGCTATTGAATTTCTGGATCAACGTGTGATAGAATATATCGTGAATTGTCTTAAAAACTCGGGAGAGGCGTTTTGCATGCTGATACTTCCGGACCACCCCACACCGATACGGGTGAGAACCCACACGGCGAATCCGGTTCCTTACCTGCTTTACGACAGTACCAGAGAGGAAAACCACACCTGGTGTTACAATGAGAGAGAAGCAGGCATGAGCGGCATCGTCCGGACAAAAGGATATGAGATGATGGCAGAGCTGTTTTCCCATACTGGCGGGCAGTGAGGCGGGACAAGAGGAATTTTTGTTTACCGTAGGAGGAAACTATGCTTATTGTAAAGAAATTCGGCGGAACCTCCGTGGGCGACAAGGACAGGATCATGAATGTTGCCAAAAGGTGCGCCGAGGAATATCAAAAAGGAAATAATGTAGTCGTGGTATTGTCCGCCATGGGGAAGACCACGGATCTTCTGCTGAAGCAGGCACGTGAGATCCATCCCAAGGCGCCGAAGAGGGAGTTGGATATGCTTCTCACCACAGGCGAACAGACATCTGTGGCATTGATGGCGATCGCACTGGATTCCATGGGGATTCCGGCGATTTCCCTGAATGCGTTCCAGGTGGCGATGAACACCACGTCCGTCTATGGAAATGCCCGCTTAAAGAAAATCGACAAAGAACGGATCCAGCATGAGCTGAACAGCCGGAAGATCGTCATCGTGACCGGGTTCCAGGGTGTGAATAAGTACGGTGATTACACGACGCTGGGCAGAGGAGGCTCGGATACCACGGCAGTGGCGCTGGCAGCTGCGCTTCATGCGGATGCCTGCGAGATCTACACGGATGTGGACGGCGTTTTCACCGCCGATCCCAGGATCGTCAAGAATGCGAGAAAACTCAAAGAGATCACATACGATGAGATGCTGGATCTGGCTACCTGCGGCGCGGGGGTTCTTCACAACCGCTCTGTGGAGATGGCAAAGAAGTACGGGGTTCCCTTGGTGGTGCGCTCAAGCCTGAATGACCATGAGGGAACGATTGTCAAGGAGGTAACGAACGTGGAAAAAATGTTAATCAGCGGTGTGGCGCTGGATGATCATGCGGCGAGAATTTCTGTTATGGGGCTTAAGGATGAGCCGGGCATTGCCTTTAAGCTGTTCAATACCCTGGCGAAGAATAACATCAATGTGGATATCATTCTCCAATCCATCGGCAGGGAGAGTGAGAGAACCAAAGATATTTCCTTTACGGTGAATGAAGAAGATGTGGAGACGGCAGTGAGCCTGATCGAGGAGAATAAGGAGCGCATTACCTTAAAGAGCGTCACCAGCAACTGTGACATTGCCAAGGTTTCCATCGTCGGAGCAGGCATGACCTCCAATCCAGGAGTGGCAGCCAAGATGTTTGAAGCGCTGTTCAACATGGGGATCAATATCAACATGATCTCCACTTCCGAAATCCGCATCACCGTCCTGGTAAAGAGAAGCGACGGAGAGAAAGCGGTCAACGCCATCCACGATGCATTTTTCGGGGAGACGGACTGAGTTTGACGGAAAACAAGATACGGTTTCCCTTTCGATAGGGATAAGAATGACGGGGTATCCCAAATTGTGGGATACCCCGTCTGTACATAACTGAAAAAGCGGTGTCTCAGATCTCGCCCCGAATATCCCGGTAGAACTGAGCGTAAGTCATATTCATGTAAGGCGCCACCCACAAAAATCCGATGAACAAAGACAGGAACGCCAAAAACGTCATTCCGAGGAAGCTCACGGACAGATAAAAGTAACGGCATCGATGTCCCTGCATCAGCTCTTTACTCCTCCGAAGGAGATCGAGGGTGCCAAGCTCCGGTTCATCCCCGTAGAGAAACGGCACCAGGACATAGCTAAGGAGCGTGCTCACAGTAAAGACGATATCAACCAGGAATATCAGCACGCAGACCACCCGGAGAAAGAGCAGCTCCGAATAGGCAGCGGTGAGCACAAGCACCGCCAGGGACGGCAGCATGCAGAGGAGAAAGATGCCGACCATACAGAGCTGGTAGAGGATGATCTTGTCCGGCTGGTTGCGGAAGGCGAAGAAGACATCCCCCACATTGCCGGAGTAACCGCGTGCCATGTTTAAGAGCAGGATCTGAAGCCCCACGGTCAACAAGGAGAGCAAAAGCTCCATGATCAGGGAACAGAGAAAATACGATAAAATACTGCCTAAACTGCCCAAGCCATAGTAAGGAAACAGGCGCAGAAGCAGCAGATTGAGTACAAAGGAAACTGCAAAGATGATCAGGTAAGCCAAAATCGGCGTACCGTATTGTCCCAGCAGAGCTCCCTTTGCCATGCTTTTTAACTCAGAAGAAGATTTGTTCATTTCGGGAGAACTCCTTTATCATTGATATTCAGTATACTATAGCATAATGAACAGGAAAAAGTCAAACAATGGGAAACCGGAAAGGAGACAGACCATGAAGACGAAGGAAAAGAAAGAATTGGATAATCGCAAATTTTTGTATCTGCTGGGGCTCTTTGCCGCAGCGTTTGTACTCCTTCTTCGTCTGTCGGACGGGCTGTCTGCTTTTTTGGGCTCCCTGCTGCTTCCCTGCTTGTTCCACAGCCTGACGGGGCTGTATTGCCCGGGCTGCGGAGGAACCCGGAGTGTGGAACTGCTCCTGAATGGACGGATTCTGGACTCCTTCCGGTTTCATCCGATCGTCCCGTACTTTGCCCTGCTGTACCTGTGGTTCATGGTAAGCACAACGGCAGAATACTTGTCGAAAGGAACCTGGAAGGTAGGGCTGAACCCCCATCGCTGGCAGCTCTACGGTGCGCTGGCACTCACAGTGGGCAATTTCCTGGTGAAGAATCTTGCCCTGGTTTTCTTTGGCTGTGATCTGCTTGGCGGGTTGTAAGACTCCTATACTTCTGGGAGAGGGCTGTAGGAGGGCTCATTTGACGGTTCCTGCCAAAATGGCATCGTTCCGTTTCCGGGTGTGGAAGATCCACCGGGCGTCCCCTCACGATCATAAAATCCATAGCCGTAAGGAAGCACATCCTGGCTGCTGTCTGTGGAATCCTCTCCGTAATAATATTCCAGAATGTCTTCCAGCTGCTGCTGGAAGGTGCCGCTTTGGATGAGATCCCAGTTGCTGATCAGTGTGACGGCAGTCATGGATACGGTGATCACCAACGCCATGACAGAGACCAAAAGCCCAGCTTTGGAAGCTGGAGAATAAGTTTTGTCCGAACCCTTGGAGAGAATGGCAAGCAGGATGCCGAGCGCCCCTAAAGGAATAGACAGGTAGATACAGCATCCCGCTATCAGGGCGAGGATCCCGAGGATCATCGCTGCGGTTGCCATTCCGGAAGAACGCGGCTTCTGGTAGGAACCATAAGGCTCTTCGTAATCATACATAGAAAAACTCCTTCTTTCGCTGATAGAAATAGAACAAATTTCTGTCTTTCTAGTATACAGGAATCTTGAGACAAGGGCAAGCAAAACCAAAGAAAATCTTTACATTCTGTGAGTAGTGAGATAGAATAGAGCGGATGAAAAATAAAAGGAGTTCAGAGGTGTTGTATGGAAATTAATAAGCAGCTGGCACAGGAATTATCGGTAGAGCTTTGGCAGGTAGATGCTGCCGTGAAACTGATCGACGAAGGAAACACCATTCCGTTTATTTCCCGTTATCGAAAAGAAATGACAGGCTCCCTCAACGATGAAGTATTGAGGAAGCTGTTCGAACGGTTAACTTATCTGAGAAACCTGGAAGACAAGAAACAGCAGGTTCTTTCAAGCATCGAGGAACAGGGCAAGCTGACGCCGGAACTGAAAACACAGATTCTGGAGGCAAAGACTCTGGTGGTGGTAGAGGATCTCTACCGCCCCTACCGTCCGAAGCGCCGGACCAGGGCGACGATCGCTAAGGAGAAAGGGCTGGAACCGCTGGCGAATCTGATCCTCCTCCAGATGACCAAGAAGCCTCTGGAGGAGGAGGCACGGGAGTTCCTTTCAGAAGAAAAGGAGGTCCTGACTGTAGAGGACGCTATTTCCGGGGCAAAGGATATTCTGGCGGAAACCATCTCCGATGAGGCAGACTATCGAATCCGCATCCGGGAGATGACCGCAAAGGAAGGAAAGCTTGTCAGTACGGCAAAAGATGAGAAGGCGCAGTCCGTATATGAAATGTACTATACCTATGAGGAACCCATCAGCAAGGTGGCTGGTCACAGGATCCTGGCGATCAACCGCGGGGAGAAAGAGAAATTCCTCACTGTGAAAATTGAAGCGCCGGAAGAGAGGATCTTAGGCTATCTGGAAAAGAAGGTCATTGTCCGTGAGAATCCCTGCACCACCCCGGTTTTAAAGGAGATCATCGATGACAGCTATCATCGCCTGATCGCACCGGCGATCGAACGGGAGATCAGAAACTCCATGACGGAGAAGGCAGAGGAAGGAGCCATCGCAGTATTCGGCAAGAACCTGGAGCAGCTTCTCCTCCAGCCGCCCATCTCAGGGCAGGTGGTCTTAGGGTGGGATCCGGCATTCCGTACCGGATGCAAGCTCGCTGTGGTAGACCCCACCGGAAAGGTGCTGGACACGACGGTGATCTATCCCACAGCTCCCACCACAGAGAAGAAGATCCGGGCGGCAAAGGACAAGCTTGCCCAGTGGATCCGCCAGTATCACATTACGCTGATCTCTCTTGGAAATGGAACGGCATCCAGAGAATCCGAGCAGATCATCGTCGAACTGCTGGGAGAGATCAAAGAGCATGTCCAGTATGTCATTGTCAACGAAGCAGGGGCTTCCGTGTATTCTGCCAGCAAGCTGGCTACGGAGGAATTCCCCAATTTTGACGTGGGGCAGAGAAGCGCGGTATCCATCGCCCGGCGTATCCAGGATCCGTTGGCGGAACTGGTCAAGATCGATCCCAAATCCATCGGAGTAGGGCAGTATCAGCACGACTGCAACCAGAAGAAACTCGGGGAAGCCTTAAATGGCGTCGTGGAGGACAGTGTAAATAAAGTAGGCGTGGATTTGAATACGGCATCTGCTTCCCTCCTGGAATATATTTCCGGAATCAGCAAGGCAGTGGCAAAAAATATCGTCGCATACCGGGAGGAGAACGGCAGGTTTACCGACCGCCGTCAGCTTTTGAAGGTGCCGAAGCTTGGACCAAAGGCATATGAGCAGTGTGCAGGTTTCTTAAGGATTCAGGGGGGAGACAATCCGCTGGATTCCACCAGCGTCCATCCAGAGTCCTATGAGGCTGCGGCGGGGCTTCTAAAGAAGCTTGGCTATCAGCCCCAGGAACTTTTCGGAGGGATCAAAGGGCTGTCAAAGAAGGTAAAAGATATCCGGAAAATGGCAGCGGAGCTTCAGATCGGCGAGCCCACCCTGCGGGATATCATTGCGGAGCTGGAAAAACCGGGAAGAGATCCGAGAGAAGAGATGCCAAAGCCCATTCTTCGAAGCGATGTGCTGGCGATGGAGGATCTGAAGGAAGGAATGGTCCTCAAAGGAACCGTCCGCAACGTGATCGATTTCGGCGCCTTCGTAGATATCGGAGTGCACCAGGACGGTCTTGTGCATATTTCAGAGATGAGCAGCAAGAAATTTGTGAAGCATCCCCTGGAAGTGGTGAGCGTAGGGGATATTGTGGATGTGCGGGTGATCGGCGTGGATCTGAAGAAGAAGCGCATTTCCCTCAGCATGAAACTGTAAATGCCGGTACTGTACGCTGCCGGCAGCTCCCGTGTCAGGTCCCGCTGGCATGGCGGACAGAAAGGCGGAACGCTATGAGCGAAAAACCATATTGGGAAGGCAAGGAGTTTTCCTTCTTCAGCCACAAGAACTGTGAATATTTTCCCTGCCACAAGACCAAGGATGTGGAAAACTTTAATTGTC
>DVFT01000226.1 GCA_018713105.1 Candidatus Limivivens merdigallinarum
CCACCATTGCTTCATACGTCTCAATGCTCATTATCACCAGATCCCCATATCCGTTTTTAGTGATGAATATCGGTTCCCTGCTGGCATGACAAATCTCCGAAATTTCATTGGTGTTACGGAGATCTGTAATAGGTCTGATCTGAGGCATATCGCCACCTCCTTTGCTTTGCACATTATTATATCATAATTACGTACAAAAATATAGGGGCAAATCACACATCTTCCCTCACCTATTCACTCCTCAAAATCTCCCGGATTCTCTCAACCGTTTCCTGATCCAGCAGCTTCTCCCCAACACGCGCGTTCTGAAGTACCTGGGAAACACTGGTCGCTCCTGGGATTGCAATGGGTTCGGATTCGTGGGAAATGACATAGCGAAGTGCCAGTTCTGCCATAGGTTCTGTCCCATACACAGCCTTCACCTTGTCGATCAGATCGATCCGTTCTTCGAATTCCTTCCGGTAAATTCCCCCCACATTGTAATTTTTGCGGACGGAATCGGTGAATAGGGAATCTCTCGTATAGACGCCGCGGACAATTCCCTGTGCCAAGGGACCGCGGATCAGCACTCCCGAAATACCAATCGCTGACAATCACGGTCGGTATGTTTTTCGTTCATCGAATCCCTTACGGCACTCGCCCCAATATCGTTATAAATTCATATTCTTCGCAAAACACCTCTGAAACCCCGGCAAGCTTGCCAGCTCCAGAAATTCGATCCGCTCCAAGAGCCGGTCCGTATAAGCAAGTTCCTTTCGATCGCACGCGAGCATCTTCGCCCCGCTGCCTGCCGCATTCCCGATCACGGAGATCCTGCCGCAAAGGCAGGCGGGCAGAAGTCCGATGTCACAGGCGCTGTCTGCATTTAGGAAGCTTCCGAAGGCGCCTGCCAACAGAACCTGGTCGATTTCCTCCGTCTGGATTCCAAGTTTCTCTGCCATCAGCTCGATGCCGGCTGCGATGGCTCCCTTTGCCATCTGGACCTCCCGGATATCCTGCTGGGTGAGATAGACATCCTCCGTCAGGGCAAAGATTCTTTCCCCGTCTTTTTCCCCGATCCTTCCGGCAAAATCAGGAAGGTTTTCCCCGGTCTGAATCCTTCCTCTCCGGTTCAGGATTCCTGCCCGCTTCATGGCAGCCACTGCGTCGATAAGACCTGAGCCGCAGATTCCGATGGCTTTGCCTTCCCCGATGACATGGACGTTCAGGTCTTTTTCGGTAAGGCTTACGTGATCAATGGCTCCGTTCGCCCCTCTCATGCCAAAACGGATCCTGGCTCCCTCCAGGGCAGGTCCTGCTGCGGTGGAACAGGCTGCCATCCTGTCCTTTACCTTCAGAACCATCTCCCCGTTGGTTCCGATGTCCACCATCAGCACGTTCCCGGAAGCTGCCTCCATTTGGGAGGACAGGACACAGCCCAGAGTATCTGCTCCCACGTATCCTGCGATATCCGGCACCACCAGAAGGAGAGCGTTTGTTAAGGAAGGCAGGTAGTCCGCCGCCGGAAGATGGGCGCTTTCCTTCAGGACGGGAGCAAAGGGAACCGCCGCCAGATTGTTCACTTCCATCCCCAGAAAGAGCTGCTGCATACAGGGGTTTCCCACCACGGAGACCACGCCGATCTCGGATGGGGAAACGCCCGCGCGTTCACAGACTTCCTTGATCAGGCTTTCCATTCCTTCCCGGATGGCTTTGGTCAAAGCCTCCCTCTCTCCTTTCACGGCACACTGGATCCTACTGATTACATCGGCTCCGAAGGGTTCCTGGGGATTCAGCATACTGGCATGGGACAGTTCCTTCCCATCCTCAGGGCTTAAAAGATAACAGACTACCGTGGTCGTCCCGATGTCAAACGCCAAAAGCTTCCCCTTTGCCAGGGGATCCATCACCAGGGGCGCTTCGTGTCCCTCCAGGAGAATCCGTGTCCCTTTTTCTCCATCCTTTGGCAGATGAACCTTCATATCTTCCCAAACTTCCGTCTGGCATGCCAGTACCGTCCGGCGTCCCTTGGAGTCCTCGATCTCCACCAGACATTTGCCGCATTTTCCATTGCCTCCGCAGGGAGCGTCCGGCGCATGGTTTGCCCTGCGGAGAACCTTCAGCAGATTTTCGCCCTGCCGGGCTTCTTCTAAACGCCCGCCGGGCTGTATCTGTATAGTCTGTTTCATTCGTTTCCCTCCTTACCTTAACTCTTCTGTACAGTTCGTGACTTCGTCACTATCTGTCCGTTGCCTGACAGATAGTTAAAAAAAGAACAGAATCTGCTCCAAGGCACATTCTGCTCTCTTTTTGGGTTCCTCTATTTTATTTTCCACTCAAATATTTTTCAATATTTTTCATCGCATCCTCTTCATCCTCGCCATTGACTGTCACAAGGATATCCTCTCCGCAGTTTAAGCCGAGGGTCATCATTCCCATAATGCTCTTTGCATTGACCCGTTTTTCCGCACATTCCACATAGATATCGCTTTCGTACTGGCTGGCTACCTGCACAAGAAGGGCTACCGGACGTGCCTCCAAGCCGTTTGCAATCTGAATGGTGATAGGTTTTTTAATCATAATGTTTCTCCTCCTTACTTCCTCTTAGCTCTTCGGCTAAATTGCACAGCTTTCTCAATCTATGATTGATCCCTGATTTTCCTACCGGGGGACTTAGCATCTGCCCCAATTCTTTTAAGGTGGCATCAGGATTTGCGAGCCGAAGCACTGCGACTTCCTTTAACTGATCGGATAACTCTTCGAAGTCACTCCTGTTCTTCAGGTACTCAATGTCCTCGATCTGCCTGACCGCTGCGCTGACTGTCTTGTGAATGTTGGCAGTTTCACAGTTGACCTTGCGGTTCACACTGTTCCGCATTTCTTTGAGTATTCTTACATTCTCAAGATCCATCAGGGCATTGTGCGCTTCCATGACGTTTAAAAGATCAACAATCTGAGAACCTTCTTTTAAGTATACCACAAAATATTTCTTACGGCACACTATTTTTGCATCCATTCCAAAACTGTTCATGAGCTGGGCGAGCTGGGATGCCTTCGCCATACAGGTACAGACGATCTCGAAATGGTAGGACTTCTTCGGGTCACTCAAAGATCCGGCGCTTAAAAACGCGCCCCGGATAAAAGCCCGCTTACAGCATGTCCGCTGCAAGAGAAGATTATCCGCTATGGAGAGGTTTTCCATAATTTCCATGTGGCGGTCAATCAGCTTGGTCGCCTTCAAGACGCAAAGGGCATCCTCATGATTCCCTACCAGAATTGCGTAAATCCTGCGGCCTCTGCCGCCCTCATGACATAGGACTGAAACCTCTATCTCTATATTAAATAATTCTTTCATCAATGTAAAGGCTTTTCTTGCCACAGGCAGATTTTCCGTCTGGATTTTCATCCGAAAACTTCCATCTCCTGCGATCATGACTCCGCCGCACATACTGATGATCGCTGCCAGCTCTGCCGCCTGGCAATGTCTTGCTTTCGGAACTTTCCTGGAAAGCTCCTCCTTTACTTCACTGGAAAATGACACTCTGACACCTCTTATCTGGATACATCCCGGTGCTCCAGACGCACTCCGTATTCTGTCCGTTCACTCATTTTTTCGAAAAGTTTGTTGGCGAGGGTGACGGAGCGGTGCTTGCCGCCGGTACAGCCGATGCCAATGACCAGCTGCGTCTTTCCCTCCAATATGTAATTGGGAATCAGGAAATCCAGCATATCCAGAAGCTTGTCAAGGAAGGTATGGGACAGCTCATATCCCATCACAAAATCCTGTACCTCCTTGTCATTTCCCGTCTTATATTTCAGCCCATCCACATAGTAGGGATTGGGCAGAAACCGGACGTCAAAGACCAGGTCGCAGTCATTGGGGATCCCATATTTGAATCCAAAGGACAGCACGGTGATCATCAGGTTGTCGAAGCGTTTCTCCTCCACAATGACCTTTTCCAGGGCGGCTTTCAGTTCCCTGGTGAGAAGCTGGCTGGTATCAATAATATAATTGGCATGTGATTTGAGGAACTTCAGCTTCTCCCGTTCCTTGTTGATGCCTTCCTCCACCCTGCCGGCGGCAGCCAGAGGATGTCTCCGCCTGGTTTCCTTGTACCGCTTCACCAGAATGGCATCCGAGGCATCCAAAAAGAGGATCTCATAAGGAATCCCTGCCTTCTTGAACAGTTCCAGGACGGATGCCATCTCCCCAAGGCTTCTGCCGTTTCGGATATCCACGCCTACCGCTACCTGGTTGATATCGCTTCCCGGCGCGCAGGCGAGTTCCGCGAATTTGTACAGCAGCGCAATGGGCAGATTGTCTACACAGAAATAACCCATATCTTCCAGCATCTTAAGGGCTGTGGACTTGCCCGCCCCCGACATGCCTGTCACAATCACCAGCTTCATTCGAATTCTCCCAACATCTTCACCTCAGGCTCCAGCTCTACGCCGAATTGTTCCCGCACCTTTCTGGAAACCGCGTCCATCAAATCCCGGACATCCTTCGCCGTAGCGTCGCCCCGGTTGATCACAAAACCGCAGTGTTTCTCGGATACCATCGCTCCGCCCACAGAAAATCCGCGAAGCCCCGCATCCATGATCAGTTTCCCGGCAAAATACCCTTCCGGGCGTTTGAACGTACTGCCTGCACTGGGATACTCCAGAGGCTGCTTTTCAACCCTCCTGCTTTTTAGTTCCTCCATCTTTGCCTCAATCTCCTCCCGGTTCCCTTTCTTTAAAGAAAGAACGGCATCCAGGACAATGTAGCCCTTTTTCGAGACAATGCTGGTGCGGTATCCCAGATCCAACTCTTCCCTGGGGATCGTAAGGAACCTTCCGTCCTCCGTGAGAACCGCGATTTCCTTCAGGACATCCTTCATCTCGCCGCCGTAAGCCCCTGCATTCATCGCCACAGCACCGCCTACCGTCCCGGGAATCCCGGATGCGAATTCAAGCCCTGCCAGGGAAGCTTTCATAGCTTTCTTCGCCGTGGTTCCAAGGAGCGCTCCTGCTTCCACATGGATCTCCTCTCCCTGGATTTCAAGGCTGCAGAAATTCTTGTAAATCTGGATGACCACTCCCCGATACCCCTTATCTCCCACCAGCAGGTTGCTGCCGTTGCCTAAAATATAACAGGGTACCTTAAAGCTGCGGCACACCTCAATTGCCTGCCGGATCTCTTCTCTGCTGTGCGGGACGACAAAATAATCCGCCGGTCCCCCAATCCGAAAGGTGGTATGCTTCTTCATAGGTTCCTGTCTTCGGACATTGTCACTTCCGGCAATCTCACATAGAGAGTTCCATAATTCCTGATCTTCTAACATTCCTATATTCCTTTTCATTCAGATGCTTCCATAATCATCGGAGTATTTGATGACTATCATCATACAACAGACTGAAGTTTTCTTCAAGCCCCATTTTTCAGGATTCCGCTGTCTGCAATGGCATCGACGATCTCTTCCATCGTTTCCGCGGGCTGAACCAGAGCGATCCGCACATAGCCCTCTCCCAGGGAGCCAAAGCTGCTGCCCGGGGTCACGAGGACACCGGAGCGCTCCACCAGATCCATGCAGAATTCCAGAGAATTCTGATACCCCTCTGGAATGGGAGCCCAGACAAACATCGTTCCCTCACTGTCCGGCACCTGCCATCCGATCCTCCTTAAGCCCTCACACAGCGCCTGATTCCTCCGCTCATATTCCCTACATTGCTCCTTCACTCCGCCCTGGGGACCGGTGAGCGCTGCCAGAGCTCCGTATTGGATCGGAAGGAACATTCCATAATCAATCTGGGAGCGGACAGCGCGGAACTTTTCGATCATCTGCCTGTTGCCCAGGGCAAAGGAGACTCTGGCGCCGGTCATGTTGTAGGACTTGGAGAGGGAGTAGAATTCAATGCCCACTTCCTTCGCACCCGGATATGCCAGAAAGGAACCACCCGTTTTCCCGCCGTAGATGATATCAGAATATGCGTTGTCGTGGAGAATCATGATCTCGTATTTCCTGGCAAAAGCAATCAGCTCTTCGTAGAAGGAATCCGGCGCCGTCCGGCATACGGGATTCAGCGGATAGGAGACGATCATCAGCTTCGCCTTCTTCGCCGTCTCCTCCGGAATATCAGAAAATTTGGGCAGGAAGCCGTTCTCTTCATAGAGCGGGTATTCCACCACCTGTGCGTCACAGAGGGAAGGTCCGATGCTGAAAATCGGATAGCCGGGATTTGGCGTCAGCACAATGTCTCCCGGATTGCAGAGCGCCCAGGCAAGATGCGCCATTCCCTCCTGGGAACCGTTCAGGCTCATGATTTCATCCTTCTCCACCCGGACTTGGAACCGGTTCCAATAAAAGTTCTGAAGCGCCTCTACAAGCTCCGGAAGATCTGTCAGGGCATAGCGGAAATTCTCCGGCTTTTTCGCAGCTTCAGAAACAGCTTCCATAATATGGGACGCCGGTTTGAAATCCGGCGTCCCGATGGAAAGGTTGTAGACCTTCCTTCCCTGTCTTTTCAATTCCTCTTTTTTCTCATTCAGTACGGTAAAAATACTTTTGTCAAAGCGATTAGCTTTTTCTGAAAATGTAACGTTCATTTCTCCTCCTTAAGACCTATGGTCCCGGCTTATCAGTAAGCCTTTATTTTTCTCTTTCTTCTCGTATTTTCCAGGATCACGGTGGAAACGTACAGCGCCACAGACAGCAATGTCAGAGCGCTTCCCTCCCAGAGACCGGGAGCGGTGTAATCCATGGTGATCTCATGGTATCCTTCCGTAAGGTCGATTCCCATGAGCGCCTCTCCCACCGGATAGGTCTCCACCTCCTGGCCGTCCACCTTCACAGTCCAGCCCGTATCGTAGGGAATGGAGGTCAGCATGGTACCGTCCTGGTCCGCCTCAATGTAGCCCCGGATCCTTCCATCGGAAACCTCTGTGGTGACAAGCTGGGAGGACGCAAGCTCATCATGGATAAGCTCGTAGTAATCATCCGAACAGATATAGATATTCGCCGTCACCGTTCCCTCCTGTCCTTCGTTAAAGTCGCAAGTGACAGTGGCAAGGTTGTCCGTATCATAACAGCCCAGATCGTAGAGATGGTCATTGTAGGTGTCATAGGATTTAGCATAATTGGGGGTAGTAACGGATACCTTATCCACCCGCTCCGTGACAGACAGGTAAACCTGCATCCCTGCCGGGAGATTGATGGTGTAAGAAACCCCGTCCTCCATCTCAATGCTCTGGTTCAGGGAATAGAGCGGTCCTTCTCCCACTGCCAGGGCACAGAATTGATTCTGTACGTCCATGGCGGTGCCATTGTAGATATTCCAGTTTTTGATATCGGAATTTACCATAAAGCCCAGAGACAGGGCATTATCATTCCGGTAGAGCGCCAGGGGCTCCTCATAGTCCACCTTCGGCATCTGGTAAAGCTCATTGGTGTCCGTCCTGGACTCCACATACTTCACGCCGAAGATATCGTTGAACAGCTTGGTCACTCCCACATAGCCATTCTTGTTGGTCCTGGCTTCCATACCGATCGCCCGGCACAGATCCACCGTGGCAGCCGGCATGGTGGAGGAAAAGAGCATGACGCCGTCCGCTCCCATGAACATGTCCGCATTCCTCATACGGGTGCTGTCGATGTCGCTCCGGTAGAAATATGTACCGTCATTCGTCTCATTTCGTTCCATCAACGCTTCATAGGCAATCTGGTCGTCCAGATAGGTCTGACGGCTGACGGTGCCGTTCACGCATACCATGAACACGCCGTTGGCAGCCATTTCCACGGAAGCTACGGTCACCAGCACCTTTCTGAGCAGGATGATCCCCTTTTTGGTAATGGTGTAGATCAAAAGCATGAGACCATAAGCAGCCAAAAGGAGGATGGTTGCCAGATACACATAGAAATTCCGTTCTCCAAGACCTGACCACCAGCAGTATCCCACAAAGCCCACCGGGATCACAAAGGAAGGCAGAACTTCCAGCACGCCAAGCCTTCGAAGATCCTTCAGCGCCTGATGCCCCATCACCAGGAGCATGGCAATATACAGGAAAGAAAACCGGTTGGGCAGTCCATTCTGGGTGTGGAACCCGTGCCAGATAAAGTTCAGGATATTCACATTAAAGCTCAAAAACAGGAACACGCACAGGGCAATCTTCGCGATCCTCTCCCGAAGCCGGATCCGGTAATCCATCAGGAACAGGAAGAACAGGATCAGCGCCAATGCCCCGCAGAAAGCATTCAGCTCATACTGGTTGTCCGCGATATTCACCGGATCCACAAAGTCGAACATGGAGGTCAGCTGTGAGAGATCCTCCACATAGAACTTGGGCGGCCAGGGGAAGCTGTTGTTGGCAGACTCCGTCGTCCCCAGCCCTAAAAAGGCAGGCACCAGCATGATTGCCGCCATACCTCCCGACAGCAGCGCATACCAGCCGAAATTGACACAGGAAAGGAAAAAGTTCTTCACCGTCACTTTTCTCTGGCAGAACCACTGCACCACAAAATACAGACAGGAGAAGAAGCAGAGCATAAAGCCAATATAATAATTGCAGTACAGCCCGTAAAACAGAGAGACTGCAAAGAGCCTTCCGCTCTCCCCCTTCACAATGCGCTCGATCCCTCTCATGACCAGGGGCAGCATCGCTACGCTGTCCAGCCACATCAGGTTGAAGTAATAGCCGATGATAAAGCTGCTTAAGGCAAACATCACGGCAAACATTACCGGATAATAGGTTCTTTCTCTTTCCTTGGAAGCAAAATACCAGCCCATGGTCATTCCGCAGAGCCCGATCTTGATGATGATGAACAGCGCCATCACGTCCATCATATTCCGTTTCGGGAAAAGCGCTACCAGAAAGTTCATGGGACTTGCCAGGTAGTAGGCGATCGTCGCCCAGAAATTAAAGCCCAAGCCTCCTCCAAAGGAATAAAGAAGGGATTCGTTGTTCACCAGCTTTTCGTGGAATTCCGTAAAGAACGGCAGGTACTGGTGCAGGGAGTCGATGATGAGCACTCCGTGATCCCCAAATGGGAAGACCTGGTTCACGGCAAAGGCGATGGCAACCACCAAAGCCGGAATGGCGAAACTGTACGCCATGCATTTATGTACATAGCGCTTTTTCAACGTCTTTGCCAGGGAGGGTTCTGCATCCTCTCCTTTGAACACAAACCATTTGCTGAACACATAATTCAGAGCCAGCACTACAAACTGAATGATCAGCTTTGCGATCATATCCTGGATCCCCCAGACGCAGCTCATGAAGGTCACGCCGAAGGTCTCGATAAACATCGTGGTCAAACGCATCCCGATGAACTGGGACGCCTCCACGATCAGCGCCCGGATACCGTGGGTCACGCTCTCGAACACGAAAATCTTGTTCACCACATAGGCGAACAAGATAGACAGAAAAATGGAGATCAGGTTCGCCACCGTAATGTCAATTCCGCAGACATACCTTAGCAGTGCGTAGGAAACCAGATTCACCATGGTCGTACATCCGCCGAAAAAGATATAGCGGACCGCCTGATTTTTGAATAGTTTTTTGATCAAACTTATCATGTACTTGATGCCTTTCTCTAAGATTTAAGGTAACTGTTATTAGTATATCTTTCCTCCCGTTAGATTTCAATCCTTTCTTTCCTTAACTCTTTCTGAAGCCAGAAGGAGTAGAGAATGGTATCCTTCACGTTCTTTCCGGTAAGCTGGCAGAGAGCCCTCTGATAGAAAAAGAGCTGCGGGGCATACTTCTCATAAAACTCCCGCTCCTTTCCTTTTTCCACAAAGTCGGTTTTGTAATCCACCAGGACGCATTCCCCGTCCTCCTCAAAATAGGCATCGATCACTCCCTGTATGAGAATGCTCCCTTCTGTCTTGACTTCCGGGAACACCGTACCTGCCTCCACCCTGCAGACGAAGTGCTGTTCCCGAAAAAGCTTCCCATTTTTCGCCGCTTCCCGCATCCTTTTTCCCAGAGGGGAACGGACAAACAAAAGAATCTTTAAGGGATCGATGACCGCCGCTTCTTCCCCGGTCAGCCTTCCTTCCTTCTGCATGGCTTCCACCTGATTTCGGATCCCTTCCTGATCGGCGGTTTTCTCAAAATCCAGATATTGGAGGAAGGTGTGGTAGACGGTTCCACGATGGGCTCCCCGAACCTCCTGCTTTTCCTCCATAAAGGAGGGGATCCTGGACTTTGGTTCTTCGGGGTAGAGGGTGGCAGACTCTTCCTCCGGTTCCATCGCTTCCTGATATCTCTTCTTCAGCTCAGAGACGGTCAGCTTTGCCGGAAGGCTCCGGGCATCCCCATAGGGGTACTCCGTTCCCTCGTGTTTTTGCAGAGCTTCCCTCAGTTCCCCGTCGTAAACCTTGTCCCCATTCCAGTGGGTCAGTTCCCCGAACGTCAGCGTATCCCGTACCTGCTGCCCCATTTCCTCCGCGAACAGATCCTCCACATCCATCACCCGGATCTTAAAATCCGTGTTCCAGTCATCCTCCAGGCTTCCCTCCGTTTCTCCCTTGCCAGGAAGCCCATATTCCTCCCGAAAGCCGGACGCGCCCGGTCTTAGGAGGAGCGACGGCATCAGGAAATCCAGATACCCTTTGGCGGACGACAACGCCTGGTAGGAAAAGCCCTCCCGGCACTCAAGGGCGGTCTGATACCAGTTCTTTGCCTTGCCGCCCAGATCCTTCACAGCTGCGGAGAGGATAAGCTTTTCCTTGGCACGGGTCAGAGCCACATAGAGAACCCGGATCTCCTCCGCCAGATTGTCGTCCTTGACCTTCTTCTGTACCCAGCGCTTGAACAGGGTGGGTTTCCGAATCCGTTTTTCCGGGTCCAGAAGGTCGCAGGCGGCGCCCAGATCGGCATCCATGACCAGGCGGTTTCTCACATCCTGCTGATTGAACTGCTTTTCCAGCCCTCCCAGGATCACGATAGGAAATTCCAACCCCTTGCTCTTGTGGATGCTCATGATCCGCACCACGTCCGCGTCCTCGGAGATGGCGCTTGCCTCCCCATAGTCTACGCTGAACTTCTGGAGCTTTTCGATATACCGGATAAAATTAAACAGCCCCCGGTAGCTGGTCTTTTCATAGTCCCACGCCTTTTGCACCAGCATTTTCAGGTTCAGCTCCCTTGCAGCACCCGAGGGCATGGCGCTGTAGTAATCCACAAGCCCGGTCCGGTCGCACACATACCACAGAAGTTCATGGATGGGCGTGTAGGGAACCCGCTCCCGAAACTCGTCCAGAAGGTCGTAGAACTCCGCCATTTTCCGGCGCAGCCCTTCTTCCGCCCCGCTTTCCCGGTACTGATACGCTGCCTGCCAGAAGGGAAGGCCATCCTCCTCCTTTCCTTTCAGAAGCGCCATCTCCCTGGAGGAGAGCCCCACTACGGGAGAGACCAGAACTGCCGCCAGGGGGATATCCTGCCTGGGGTTGTCGATCAGCTTTAGGAGGGAGAGCATCACCTGCACCTCCCTGGCGGAAAAATATCCGGTCCGGCTGCCTGCATAGGTGGGAATCCCCATGGAGGTGAGAATTTTCTGATAGCTGTCCGCAATGCCGGAAGGAGAACGGAAGAGAAGGACAATATCCCGGTATTCCACAGGGCGCATGGTCCTTGTCTCCTTGTCCAGGACCTTCTCCTTCCCCACCATGGCAAGGATTTTGTTTCCCACCATCCTTGCAGAGAGTTCCGTATCCGTCTCCATGGACCTCTCCTTAAGCTCCGGCGCCCGATCCACATCCAGAAAGAGCAGCTCCGGCTTTACAAACTCCGGATCCGCCTCGGGGTATTTAGCTCCGGGATAGAGGGCTGCATCCTCATCGTACCGGATGCCCCCCAGATGTTCCTGCATCACGCCCTGAAACACCTGATTGGTAAAGGCAAGGATCTCCCTGCGGCTTCGGAAATTCCTGCTAAGGTCGATCCGCTGGCTTTCCGACTCCTCCTTCGTATAGGTGTGGTATTTCTCCATAAAAAGCTCCGGGCGGGCAAGGCGGAACCGATAGATGCTCTGCTTGACATCTCCCACCATAAAGAGGTTGTTCCGCCCCTCCCAAATGCCCGATACCGCCCGAAGGAGTGTCTCCTGCACCAGGTTGCTGTCCTGGTACTCGTCGATCATGATCTCCTCGAACTCCCCGGCAAGCTCCCGCGCTGTCTCGGTGGGGACGATCCTTTCGTCCTTCTCCTCCACCAAAATCTTCAGGGCAAGATGCTCCATATCGTGAAAATCCAGAATGTTCTTTTCCCGTTTTCTGGATTCAAACTGCTGTTTGAAAAGGATGGTAAGGGTGACCAGCGTCTTCATCGGACGGGCGCAGGCTTTCAGATCCTTATACTGTTCCTCAAGGGAGGCAAAGAAATACTGTTCCGTAAGTTCCGTAATCCCATCCTTCACCCGCTCCCGTAATCCTTTGACCGCTTCCCGTTTCTCCGGGGAGACGTTCTCATCCTTCTTGGAGGAGAGCCTGGCAAAACCGGGAGCTTCCCTCATCCTTTCCGAAAGTTCCAGAAGGGTGTCTGCCCCGCAAAGGGTGTCGATCCATTCCCGGTCAGAAAGCAGGGCATCCTGATACATGTAGGGTCCGTCCGCCTCCTTTGTGATCGAAAGTGCCTGCTCCACCAACCCCTGAAGCTCCCGAAGAAGCCCCTTGACAGAACCTTTCAGATTCTCCGCCCAGTCGCTTTTCAGAAGTTCTTCCAGGGAACTGCACTCATATGCCTGTATGCTGTCGGAAAGCCACTTCTCCGGAAAGGGGTAGCTCATGGCGAATTCGTAGAGCCTTAAGACGTAATCCTCCAGAATTCCGTCTGTCTTCCCCGGCGCAAAGGACTCTGCAAATTCCAGGAACTCCTCTTCCGCTTTGTCGTACTGATCGTTCAGAAGGTCGGAAAGCACCTCCTCTTTCAGCAGGCGCCCCTCTCCCTCGTCCATGACCCGGTAGCCCGGATTTAAGCCGATGACATGAAAATAATTCTTCAAAAGATAACTGCAGAAACTGTCGATGGTGGTAATCTGCGCATTCTGGATGAGCGTGAGCTGGCGGAGCAGATGCTCGTTCTCACAATCCTCGGCGAGGCAGTTTTCAATGGCAAGGCTTAACCGCTCCCGCATCTCCCCCGCAGCCGCCCTTGTAAAGGTCACCACCAGAAGGCGGTCAATGTCCAGAGGATGCTCCCGATCCGTCAGCCGCTTCAGGATCCGCTCGATCAGGACCGCCGTCTTCCCGGAGCCTGCCGCGGCGGATACCAAAAGATTGCGCCCCCGTAACTTGATCACCATCTCTTGTTCCTTCGTCCACTGATTGCTCATTCCTGCTCCTCCTTAAATTTCTCGAAAATCTCCTCCGGCGTCATCTCCCGAAGCCTCCGGTATTCCATCTCTTTCATCCTGGCATCAAAGCCGCAGATCTCTTTGAACGCACAGTAGTCACACGCCGTCTGGTTCTTCCCCTGATAGGGATTTAAGCTCACGTCCCCCTCCAGAATCCTGCCGCCCAGTTCCTTGAGCTTCCGGTTCACGAAAAGGGACATGGAGGCGAACTGCTCCGTGTTCATAACCTTGGATGGCTTCCCCAGGCTCCCATTCTTATTTCGAACCACAGGGATCACACTGGAACGCTGGGTGAAGGAATGGTCCAACGCGTCAATGATATCCTCCCGGTCGTTTACAATGCCGTTTGGCTTCAGCTCTTTCAGTCTGTTTTCCTCAAGGGCTGCCGTCTCCAGATTTTGATGGATCTCCAGGACCGGGTCATCCACATGATAATAGAAGATTCCCGCCGGAACGATCTCCTTGTCCGGATAAATCTTTTTTTCCAGCTCCATGGCTGCATTCAGATAGACCACAAGCTGAAGCTGCAAACCGTAATAGAGCGCCGCCAGATCGAATTTTGTACCGCCGGATTTGTAATCCATGACCTTTACGAACACCTCTTTGTCCCTGACCAGGTCGTCGATCCGGTCGATCCTCCCTTTCAGCTTCATCCGCTCCTCTTTGGAAAGCTCCACGTTGACTGACTGTAAGTCCTCCACGGATTGGAACGAAACCTCAAAGCTTTCGGGCCGGAACAGCCCGCTTTTAAGCTGCTTTAAGATTGCCCAGACGCTCCTCTTTACGATCCTTCGGATCCGCTGTACGGCGTAGGCGCTGCGCTTGTCCTTCTTAAGCCCCAAAAGCCCGTACTCCTCCACAGCCTCCCGAACCGCCTCCTCCGCCAAACGCTCTCCTTCGGAATCCGGAAGATCCAGCCAGTCGTACTGGCTCTGTTCCACTTTCTTCCCAAAAAGCTCCAGCGCCTTGTGAAAGAGATTTCCCATATCCACCGGAGCAAATTCCAACGTTTCCCGTTCGGTCAGCTTCAGCCCGTATTTCAGGAAATGGGAATAGGCGCAGGCGGCAAAGGTCTCCAGGCGGCTGACACTGTTGTGGAGCATGGACCCGTAAAGCGCCCTCGCCGCTTCCTCCCCGATGCCGCTCTCCCGCCGTTTCAGAAAGGCAGCATCCAAAAGCTTTGTCAGAGTCTCTCTCCAGGCTTCTTTTCCGTAATACCAGGTGTAAAGCTCCCGGAATGCGTCGCTTGCCTCCCCTTCGGCGCTCTCTCGAAGCCCCTCCGTCAGGTAGGGCAGCCCGTTTTTCTCCGTCCAGATCTTCTCACAGAGCGGGGTGTTCAGCTCCTCATCCACTGTCATCAGCTTCGGAAACAGCCGCTTGATCCGCGCCACCACGTAGGAGGGTCTCATCGCCTTTCCCTCCGCGTCAGACCGGGCGTAGGTCAGATAGAGCCGTCGGCTTGGTTTGGTCAGATGCAGGTACAGGTAGAATCGCTCGGTAAAGCTGTTCTCCTTTTGCCCCGGCGCCAGGACGATGCCCTGCCCCTCCAGAACCTCCCGTTCTTTGGGGGACAATAGGCCTCCTCCCCCGCCTTGGGAGGGGACGATCCCCTCGTTAAGCCCCAAAAAGAAAAGTCCCTTGATGTCTTTCAGCCTCGTCCTCTCCATATCGCCCACCAGAACGTCGTCCACGGAGGGCGGAAGGATCCCCACCTTGGAATCCTCGAAGCCAGCCTCCAGGATCTCTTTGAATTCCGTCAGGCTTAAGACCTCCTGTCCCAAAAATTCCACCATCTTTTCCAGAAGCGAGAGGATGGTTCCGTAAATCTGGTGGTACTCCTTGGCAAGCTCCGCCTCTCCCTTCTCCTCAAAGGAGGCTTCCATGGCGGCTGCCTTTTCCTCCAGCCGCTCCTGCGCCAAAAACAGGTAGAGCGTGCGGCATTTGTCCAAGACAGTCCCGTCCTTTTTCTTCATCCCTTCCGCGAAGGGAGCCATCTTTTCCACAAATTCCTGACGGAACTTGTTGAGGGCAGGCAAATCCGTCTCCGGAATGGTCCGGGTCTTTCCTTCCCATTCCTCCTTCCAGGAAGAATATCCACGGATTCCCGCCGCGCACACATAGTTTTCCACAAAATCAATGGTCTCCGGTGCAAAATCCGTAAGACCGGTCCGAAGGAAACGGAATACGCTTTCGTAGGTAAAATTCTGGATCACCACCTCCAGGGCGGATTTGATATATTCCAGGAACGGGTTTAACAGCATCTTCCTAGTCTCATCAATGAAAAAAGGAATCCCGTATTCCGGGAAAATCCGGCGCACCTCCCGGGAATAGGTTTCCATATCTCCGGTGATGAGGGCAATCTCCCCGTAATGCCATTTCTGCTCCCTGGTAAGCTGTAGAATGGTACGCGCCGCGAAATGCACCTCCTCCTTTGGATTGGAGAGAACGTGGAGGGAAATCTCCTTCGGCTCCTCGCGAAAGGCGTTCCTTCTCCGAAACAGGTTCTGCTCCAGGTGGGCGAGGGAAGGGCTGTTTTGAAAACGGACGCTCCCGTTTTTTCCCAAAAGCAGCGGCTCTTCGATCTCCGTATGCGTCTCAGCCGCCAATCGTTCCAGTCCTTGGATCGTCTTTTTGCTGAGATAGAACAGCTCGTACATGTGATACGGCTTTGCAAAATCCTCCCTGGCGTCCACCGTCACCGTGACCAGGACCCGTTTGGCAAGGGGCAGCAGTTTCTTCAAAAGTTCCATCTGGATGGGGGTAAACCCGGTGAACCCGTCCAGGGCTATGGTACAGCCCTTGAATGTCCCGATCTTTTCCGCATGGTCCGCCAGGACTTCCAGAAGCTCCTCCGCCGTCACGTACTCCTCCTCCATCCTCTTCTGGAACGCCTGGTAGAGGATCTTCAGATCCCGGCATTTGAAGTAGAGCTTTGGCTTCTCCTGGATCCTTTCGGACAATTTCTCCAGATGTTCCGGGGTAATCCGGTATTGGGACAGCTCGGAGAGCATGGATTTGACCTCCTTGACATAGCCGGTCTTTTTGAAGCTGCCCTTCAGAAGGGTCAGTTCCTCCTCATGTTCCATGGCCGCGCGGCGGATCACCAGGTTCTTTCCGGTTTCCTCCAGCACCTTCCTCCGGTCCACCCCTGCGTCATTCAGGGCGCGGATGGCAAGGCGCTGGAAACTCAGCACGTCGATATTCAAAATCCCCTTCCGTGGATGTAAGGAAACCAGATCCTTCTGTGTCTGCAGGGTGAACTGCTCCGGCACGATGACCAGAAACGTCTCCCCCGGCGCTTCCATGGAAGATCGGATGATCGTTTCATATAAAACACGGGACTTTCCGCTGCCGGAATTTCCCAGAATAAACTTCAGGGACATGGGCTTTCTCCTTTCTCGGACAGTCATACAATAGCTGAACTGTTATCGATTATAGCAAGGCAGTGTGGAAAAGTAAAGAGACCACGATTTTCCTAAATTATTTAGGATTTTCTCCTCCATTGCTTGTCCGTCCTTTCTGCCCATGATAAAATCATATTAATATCATGCGAAGGGAGTGAGCGCTTATGAAGCACAAATCTACATTTCGTTTTCTGATGACGCTTTTCTGTTTTTGTTCCATCCTTTTCCTTGCGAGCCTCCATCCCAGGGCAGACATCTATCGGGAGATCATGGTGGGGGAATCCTCCGTCATTACCAACAACGATTTTACCAGTGCAGGTTCCTACACGAAAATCTGGGAGGTGTCCAATAGTTCTGTCCTAAAGATCGACCCGAATGCGGATGACAGGCACTGTACCATCATCGGCCTGAAACCCGGAACCGCACGGGTTAGCTGTGAAACCATATCCTACCGTCAGTGGACAGACATTCACGGGAACCCCTACGTCTCCTCACCGATCTCTTCCAGTAGCGGCACAGACAATCGCAGGATTGTCTATTATGATATAGAAGTGAAGAGCAGCACCCGCTATACGCTGAAGTTCAGCGGAAACGGCGGTTCTGTATCCAAATCCAAGATTATAGAAAGCAAAGGGTCAGACATTGGAACCCTTCCTACAGCCAAGCGGAAAGGATATCTGTTTTCCGGTTGGTATACTTCCAAAAAAGGCGGACGTAAGATCTCTTCCTCTACGAAGTGTACCGCCTCCAGAACTTACTATGCCCATTGGAAAAAAATTACGGTAGGGCGTACATCTGCCAAAAAGCTGTCCCCGGGGTATAAACGCCTGCAGGCAGAAGCACGCAAGGTTTCCAGGGCAGATGGCTATCAGATTTCCTATTCCCTGAAATCCAATATGAAAAACGCCCGGACCGCCGTCTCCGCAAAGCCTTCCTTCCAGCTGCGGAATCTGAAAGCCGGGAAGGTCTACTATGTCCGTATCCGGGCATACCGATTGGATTCCGCAGGCAAAAAAGTCTACGGAAGCTGGAGCCCCAAAAAGAAAGTACGCATTGCATTGGCGGAGATGAGCGTCTCTAAATCCACTCTGGTTGCTAGGCAGAATTTCCGCCTGAAGCTGAACGGCGCCAAAAGCGGCGTCCGCTGGAGCAGCAGCAATTCTGCCGTCGCCGCAGTCTCCCAATCCGGCGTTGTGACAGGCAAACAGGCAGGTCAGTCCACTATCACTGCGGTCTATCGCGGGAAACGCTACCGGAGCACCATCACGGTCCAAGCGCCCCGCCTGAACCATTCTTCCCTCACGCTCTCAGACGGCGCTTCCGCTGTCTTGTCTGTCAGCGGTACTACCCTGCCGATTACCTGGACTTCCTCCAATCCTTCCTCCGTAACGGTAAGTGGAAACGGACAGCTTACCGCTGCCGCTCCTGGAACCGCATCGGTTTCCGCTGTGGTAAACGGGGTTTCCCATACCTGCCGCGTCACAGTCGCCCAGCCTGCCATGAACGTGGGATCCGCATCCCTATACCGCGGCGATACACTGCAGTTAAAAGTGGAAAATACGGCTCGATGGACGGAAAGCTTCAAAAGCAGCAACGAATCGGTGGCAAAGGTTTCCTCCTCCGGTTTGGTAACGACAGTAGGAAACGGGAGCGCTATCATCACTGCTGTTGTCAACGGAAAATATTATACCTGCCAGGTTACAGTCCAGGAGAGGATCCTCTCTGCCTATGCTTCCTACACCAACACGCTGTTTTCCACAGGCAGATACCGCTATGACACCAAAAACCAGGGCAAATATACCATCCAGCTCCTGAATTGCCAGACCGGTGTTTCCGCTAATCAGTATGCCCTGCGTAACACCTCGAATCCAATTCCGGAAGCCGGACAGGAATACATCCTTTTGAAATTCCGCCTGGCATGCCTGGAAGCAGGGCAGTATGGAAGCCCTAATTCCTTCTACGAGAATTTGTTCTGTACTTCCGAATTCATCGGGGGCAGCAATTACTACTATACTCCCTTCCATGATGCTTCCGGGGAAGCCCTTTCCGTAAAGCGCAGGGGACTTCCGGCTCCCGGAGAAGAGAACCCTTCCAAAATCTCTGCTGGAGAGACCATTACTTATACGGTGCTTTTGCTGGTCGATTCCTTTGATGGACCGCTGACCTACTCCTTTGCCACAGAAGGCGGCAACAATGAGGTCTGGTTTACCACACAGAGATAAGAGAGGGAACCTTTCTTTCCAGTAAATAGAATCTGCCCCGGATACGTCTTTTCCGATCAATGGAAAATCAGTATCCGGGGCAGCTACGTTCTTATCCTTTTTTCTTCAGATAAATTCTTGCCTCATAGGGCTTCAGCGTCCCCAAATCCCTTTCTTTGTAATTGCACAGGAACAACTCCTCTTCCGCAAATCCTTCCGGAACCTCCACATCCCTGGTGGTCTCATGGAAGTTGCAGAAAACAAGAGCCTTCTCCTCATCATTCTCCCTGACATAGGCGAAAATGTCCGGATCCTCCGCAAAAAGCAGGGTAAATTCCCCGTTCTGGAATACCGTATGGTCCTTTCTCATCTGGACCAGCGCCTTATAGTAGGAAAAGATGGAATCCGGGTCTGCTATCTGGGATGCGGCGTTGATCTTGGTATAGTTTGGGTTGACCTTGATCCAGGGAGTGCCTGTGGTAAAGCCCGCATGTTCGCTTGTATCCCACTGCATGGGCGTCCTGGCGTTGTCGCGTCCCTTCGCGTAAATCGATTCCATGATCTCTTCTTCCGGATAGCCTGCCGCCTTCCGTTCCTTGTATAGGTTCAGAAGCTCGATGTCCCGGTATTCCTCCAGGGAATACTGTACGTTGGTCATACCCAGCTCTTCTCCCTGGTAGATATAGGGCGTTCCCTCCATGCCGTGAAGGACGGTGGCGAGCATCTTGGCGGATTCCACCCGGTATTCCTTGTCATTGCCCCACCGTGAGACAATGCGCGGAAGGTCATGGTTGTCCCAGAACAGGCTGTTCCAGCCCTGCCCGTGGAGTTCCTTCTGCCATTTGGCCAAAACCTGCTTTAGCTTCCTGAAATCCAGAGGCGCCAGATCCCACTTGCAGCCTCCCTCCTGATCAAGCCCGCTGTGTTCGAACTGGAACACCATGGTGAATTCACTGCCGTCGGGATTGCTGTACTTCTTTGCGATCTCGGGGGTAGCTCCCCAGGTTTCTCCCACTGTAAGGATCTGGCTGTCTCTCTGGAAGGTCTCCCGGCTCAGCTCCCGGATAAACTCATGGAGCCTTGGTCCGTTTCCGGTGATCATCCGGTCTGGCTCCTTGGCGATGCAGTCGATCACATCCAGACGGAAGCCTCCCACTCCCTTATCCATCCACCACCGGATCATCTCATAGATGGCTTGCCGCACCTTCTCATTCTCCCAGTTCAGATCCGGCTGCTTTACGGAAAACTGATGAAAATAATACTGCTTTAACTCCGGCACATACGTCCACGCCGGACCGCTGAAGGCGGATTTCAAATCATTGGGAAGTACGCCTTCCTCGCCGTCTCTCCACACATAGTAATCGTGATAGGGATTGTCCTTGCTCTTTTTCGCCTCCTGAAACCAGGGGTGTTCATCGGAGGTGTGATTCAACACCAGATCCATGATAATGCGGATATCCCGTTTTCCTGCCTCCTGGATCAGCCTTTCCATGTCGGAAAGCGTGCCGAACATGGGATCGATATCCTGATAATCGGAAATATCATATCCATTGTCATCCTGTGGGGAACGGTATACCGGAGAAAGCCAGATTCCCTTGATCCCCAGATCCTTCAAATAATCCAGCCGCCCGATGATTCCGGGGATATCTCCGATTCCATCGCCGTTGCTGTCCTGAAAGCTTTTCGGGTAGATCTGATAGATCACGCCGTCGCTCCACCATTTCTTTTCTGCCATCCTGTTACCTCCATGATTGTTTTTTGTCGTGAACCTTCTGTTTTGCAGGTTATTCATCCTTCTCTACCGCCTCGAAGACCCGAAGCAGCTCTCCCACACTCCATGCCTGGGCAAAACAGCCCTTTGAACGTGTGGGCGTCCTTCCGTCATAGATCTCCGGCAGGGAACCGACACAGCCTTCTCTCAGCGCTCCTTCCAGAAGCTTCAGCTGCTCTCTGACCTGTTGTTTGCCCGATTCCCCATAGACCTTCAGATAAGCCAGGTAATAAGCGCCCAATGGGAATGCCCAGACAGTCCCCTGGTGATAGGCAAGGTCCCGCTCTTTTTGTTCCCCTCCATAGAACGGATGGAATTCCTCATCGTCCATGGAAAGAGTCCGAAGTCCATAAGGAGTATATAACGTTTCAAAGACCGTGTCTACCACACTTTTTTCTTTTTCCCTTGGAAGCATGGTAAAGGGAAGAGAGACCGCCCAGATCTGGTTGCAGCGGATCTGCTCGTCTGCCTTTGTCCCGGAAAGGACATCCCTCAGGCAGTTCTTGTCCTCCATCCAGAATTTTGCCAGGAAAGATTCCTGTACCTTCCGGGCAAGCTTTTGAAACCTGGGTTTTGTTCCGGCAATTCCTGCCAAGTTATCCAGAATGCAGAGGGCGTTGTACCAGTAAGCGTTGATCTCCACCGGCTTCCCATGGCGGGGCGTGGGAAGGATCTCTCCCACCCGCACATCCATCCAGGTCACCTGATCCAGCCCTGCCCCTGCCAGGATCAGCCCGTCCTCATCCATATGGATAGCAAACTCGGTTCCCTTCTGGTACCAGGCGACGATATCCTCCATCACCGGATAGGCTTCTCTGACAAAGCCCGAATCCTTCGTCTTTTCATAATAGAGATAGACCGCGTTGATAAAAAGCAGAGCCGCATCCACGGTATTGTACATGGGCTCCTTTCCCCCTTCCGGGAAAAGGTTCGGCATCAGCCCTTTCCTGCAGTAAGCCATGAAGGTCCGGAGAATGCTCCTGGCATCCTCAAACCGTCCCGTGGAAATACACAAGCCCGGAAGCGCGATCATCGTATCCCTTCCCCAGTCCTCAAAGAACGGAAAACCAGCCAGAATGGTCTCTCCCTTTGTGGATTCCCGTCTGGCGATAAACTGCACCGCCGCCCTGGAAAGGGTTCTGGCAAGGGGCGAGACAAATCCTGCCGCTTCCTCGGCGGATCTCTGGAAGTCTTCTGTCTCCTTCAGGATCGCTTCCGCTTCCTCAAGGACGGAACCCTGCTGCTCCTTTGCCTTCCCATCCATGATCGGTGTCTGTCCTGTCCGCAGCCGGAACACCACCGCCAGCTTTTTCTCCTCCCCTGCTTCTACCGAAAACAGGATCTTATGATTCTCCGCCGCAAGCCCGGTGGAACGTCTGCCGTCGCAGGCATCATAGGAATAATAATAAGTCCGGTAGGAAAGGGGAAGCTTACAAAGCGTTCCATTGGTATCAACGCAAAGCTCCATGCCATTGGAGCGGACTCTTCCTGCTTCGTATTCGATGGTCTGCTCTTTCGTTAAATCTTCCCCCTTAGGGGTAAACAAAAGGGCTGGGGTCACCGCCAGGGAGATGGCTCCCCTTCTCCGGTTGGCGATCCGGTATACCACCGCCACCATATTCTCTCCCTGCTTCATGCCAATCTGTTTTTCCACCTGGACGCCCTTCGTCTCCCAAATCCATTCCGGCAGATATTCAAAGGAAAACTGGGACAGATGGAGGTATCCCTGTTCTCCCTCTCCTCGTTCGTATTCCTGGGAAGAAAGGCAGATCTCTTCTCCCCCCACATACAGCTCCTCTCTCAGGTGATGGATGATATGATAACGCACATTGGGCGCCTTCACCGCTGCCATCAAAAGGGCATGGTCGTTCCTGGCGCTTGAGGAAATCATCGTCTGGGAGGAGAATCCCCCCAGACCATTGGTCAAAAGATAGCAGTTTTCCTGTCCCCTCTCCATGGAGGAGAACTCCTGTTTTCCATATACAAATCTCATAGTCTGTCACTCAGCTCCGTCATATGCCTGATCTCTTTGATCAGCTTTTTCGTCAAATCTCTCCTGGTCAACCTCCAGATCCAGTTTCCTCCCAGGGTGGAAGGATGGTTGATCCTGCTCTCCTTTCCAAGCCCCATATAGTCCTGGATAGGAATGATGCAGGTATCCGCCACGCTCAGCATAGCGAGACGGATGAAATCCCAGTGGATTTCTTCCAGCGGGGTATTCTGATTATTCATATAATCTTGGGCAAACCGGAGGCTCTCCTTATCCAGCCCCTGATACCACTGCTTTATGGTCTCATTGTCATGAGTCCCTGTATATACCACGCAGTTATGGTCATAGGTGTGGGGCAGGTAGTCGGTCTTTTCCCTGGGATCAAAAGCAAACTCCAGCACCTTCATATTGGGGTAGCCGCTGTCGCGGACCAGACGGCGCACGCTGTCCGTCATCAGCCCCAGATCCTCGGCAATGACCTCCTGCCTGCCAAGCCGCTCCTCCAGAGTATGGAAAAGATCCATCCCCGGCCCCTTCTCCCAGTGTCCTTCCGTGGCATCCTCAGCCCCGTAGGGAATGGAATAATATTCATCAAATCCCCTGAAATGGTCGATGCGTACCACGTCATACAGCTCATAACAGTGCGCCATCCGCTTCACCCACCAGTCATAGCCGGTATCCCGATGGTATTCCCAGCGGTATAAGGGATTTCCCCAGAGCTGCCCGGTGGCGGAAAATGCATCCGGCGGGCATCCTGCCACACTCACCGGCAGGTTTTCCTCATTAAACTGGAACAGCGCCGGATTCGCCCACGCATCTGCGCTGTCAAAGGCCACATAGATGGGAATATCCCCGATGATGCGGATCCCCTTTTCATTGGCGTACTCCTTCAGGCTTTTCCACTGTTCCCAGAATAGGAACTGCAGGTATTCGTAAAATTCAATTTCAAAGTAACATTCTTTCCGGTAATAGTCAAGGGCATTCTGGTATCTGAGCCTGATATCCTCCGCCCATTCCTTCCATGCTTTTCCGTCAAACCGCTGTTTGACAGCCATAAACAGAGCATAATCCGGCAGCCACTCCCGGTTTTTTTCTACAAATTCATGGAATTTCGGATTCTCCGAAATGTTGCTTCGCTCATAAGCCTTTCTCAAGATGGGAAGCCTGGTTTTGTAGAGGTTCCCGTAATCCACATACCGCTTGTCCTTCCCGCAGTCCGCCTTCCGGCATTCTGAACCGGTGAGAAGCCCCTCCTCCTTAAGCTGGTCCAGATCAATAAAATACGGATTTCCCGCAAAAGTAGAAAAGGACTGATACGGAGAATCTCCATAGCTGGTGGGACCCAAAGGCAGGATCTGCCAGTAGCTCTGCCCTGCCTCCACCAGGAAATCCACAAAATCACGGGCGCTTTTCGAAAATGTGCCGATCCCGTAGGGGGACGGCAGGCTGCTGATCGGCAGCAAAATTCCGCTTGCTCTCTTCATTGTATTTCCTTCCTTATCTCTTATCTTATCGTTTTCCCAGGACTGCCGCCGACACCGGAGGGAGTTCCACCGTGCCGCTAAGTTCCCATGGGCTTTTCCACAAAAAGCTGTTCTCTGCATCTGCCAGAAGTTCGAAACTGCCTTCCGGAAGGCGGACGCTTTCTGTCGTCTTTCGGCTGTTATATACCACAAACAGTTCTCTCCAATGGGAGTTCTCTCCTTCCCGGCGGTTTTTTACCCGGAAGCTTAAGAGCCCTTCCTTTTCGATCTTCTTTTCAAAAATCCTCTCCTTTGCCTGTTCCGTCTTATCGCAAAGCCCTGGAAGCTGCTTTCTAAGTGCGATCAGCCCCCGGTAGTATTCCATCAGATTTCTGTTTCTGTAGGCTCTCTCCCAGTCCAGCCGGTTGAGGGACAGCGGTGAACAGAAACTGTCATGGATGCCCTCCTTGGTCCTGCCGAATTCTTCTCCGGAAAGAAAGAACAGCATCCCCTGACAGGTAAAAAGGATCGCCGCTCCCAGCCGGTTTGCCGCCAGAATTTCCGGGTACAGGGTTTCAAAGTCTCCCTCCGGCTTCAGCGTAATTTTCAGCTTATCCCACAGGGTCAGATTGTCATGGGCAGAGAGATAGGTCACAATCTGGGAAGGCGCTTTCGCCCCCACTTCATTGTCCTCGCCGCACCATGCCGTCACAGAATCCAGGATCGCCCGGTCAAAGCCTTCTCCCCCGTTGATAAAGCCCGCCTCTTCTTCCTCAAATACATGGCCTTTCACGGAATCCCGGGTATTGTCGCAGAACATCCCCACATTCTCATCCAGATACCGGAGATTCTTCTTCAGCGCCGGAATGCTTCCCTGTGCCATGGGGGAATCAGCCGCCGCCCAGGGCTCCCCATACACCAGCTTCTCCCCTTTTCCATAGATTTCATCCAGCGTCCTTTGGATGTCATTCATCAGCTCCACATCCAGAAGCCCCATCAGGTCAAACCGAAACCCGTCCATATGGTATTCCTTCGTCCAGTAGAGCACGGATTCCTTGATATACCGGCTGCACATTTCCCGTTCGCTGGCGATATCGTTTCCGCAATCGGAGCCGTTGGAGGGCGTTCCGTCTGCTTCCTGCCGGTAGAAATACCAGGGGACTGTCCTCTGCAGCCAGGAATCCAACGTATACGTATGGTTGTAGACCACGTCCATGATCACACGGAAACCGTTCTCGTGAAGGCGCCTTACCAGCTCCTTCAGCTCCCGGATACGTACCTCCCCGTCAAAGGGATTACTGGAATAGGAGCCTTCTGGAACATTGTAATTTAAAGGGTCATATCCCCAGTTAAAGGCTTCCTTTCCGCCCCTCTCATCCACGGAACCGAAGTCGTAGACCGGCATCAGCTGGATATGGGTGACCCCTAAGTTTTTCAAATAGTCAAGCCCGGTGGGGTGAATCCCGTCCCCATAAAGGGTCGTCCCTTCCTGCGCCATACCAAGGTACGTCCCCCGAAGCTCTTCCTTCCCCCCAAAGGAATCGTCCCAGCTGAATTCCTTGACGTTCGCCTCATAGATGATGATCTCCCCGGTCCGCTCAGGCGCTTTGTCATCCGAAAAGCCCTTCGGGTCCGTTTTCCTAAGATCCACCACCATACTCCTCTGCCCGTTGACGCCTGCCCCCCGGGCATAAGGGTCTGCGCTTCTTACCTTTTGCCCCTGGATTACCAGGCTGTAGTCGTAGTAGGTTCCGTGAAGATTGCCCGGAACTGCTGCCGAGAACACACCCTTTTCTTTCCGTTCCATGGAGATGGCTTTCCCCTTTCCCCCTTCTCCCTCCGGGTATAGGTTCAGCGTCACGCTGTCAGCTGCGGGGCTCCACAGCTTAAAGACGGTGTTTCCGTCCCCGATCACCGCCCCCAAGTCATTCCCTTTATAAATGTTCTGTGTCTGAAAAAGCGGGTTCTCGTAGTATTCTTTCCATTCTGCTGCTGTCATGTTTTACCTGCTTTCTTTTTGAATTCTATAATGGTCGGATATCACACAAATGGGGTTGTTTTCAGCCCCCACAGTCTGCGCGATACAGCGAACAGCGTTAGCTGTGAGCTGTACATGGTATCGCGGCGGATAGGGAAGTTATCTTCCCTATCCGATCTATCACTCTTCTGATCAGCCTTTCACTGCCCCGGACATTCCATCCACGTAGAACCTCTGCAGGCAGAGGAACAGGATTGCGATGGGAATCGAAATCAATACTGCCCCGGCAGCGAAGCTGGTATACCAGCTGTCAATATATTCCTTCTCAAGCATTCTCCAAAGACCGATTGCGATGGTATACTGGTCGGAATTTGCCCGGCAGATAACCTTTGCAAAGATAAAATCCAGCCACGGAGACATAAAGGAGGTCAGGATCGTGTAGATGATGATCGGCTTGCTCAAAGGAAGGGTAATCTTCGTAAAGATCTGCCATCTGGTACAGCCGTCGATCAGAGCCGCCTCGTCAATGGCTCTCGGCACGGTATCGAAGAATCCCTTCGCGATCTGAAATCCTAAGCCTGCGCCTCCTGAGTAACAGAGGATCAGAGCCACACGGATCAGCGCGCCTTCCGTAAGCCCCAGTGCCTTCAGGATAAAGTACACAGCGATCATGGACATAAAGCCCGGGAATAATCCGAGGATCATTGCCATATTCATATACGGCTTGCGCAGCTTGAACTTCAGTCTGGATAAACAGTAGGAAACCGCCAGCACATAAAATGTCGACAAAATGCAGGAAAAGATCGCAATGATCAGGGTATTGGTAAACATTTTCGGGAAGTTCAGGATCGTCGTATCCGTGAACAGCTTGATGTAATTATCCAAGGTAAACGCATCCGGCAGGAAGCTGGATACATAGGAGCCCTTCTCAGCGCGGAAGCTGGTCATAATCACCCAGAAAATGGGGAACAGCCAGATGACCGCCAAGATGGACAGAGCCACATGAACCACCACATTATTGATTTTACGTTTCCGCGATGCGGATTTGTATTTCTGTGCAGCCATATTCTAAAATCCCTCCTCATCTTTGTAGGATTTACTGTTCCTGTATGTAATCAATGCCCCAACCGCCAGAATAATGAAGGTCAGAATACCGATTACCGCACCGATATTGTAGTACTGTTTATCAATGGTCAGCTTGTACAGCCAGGTTACCAGAAGGTTGGTACTTCCAGCTGTGGAGGACAGATTGGTTACCGGGTCTCCTCCTGACAGAAGGTAGATGACGTTGAAATTGTTTACGTTTCCCGTAAAGGTTGCGATCAGATACGGTGTCGTCACGAAGAGCATATACGGCATCGTGATCTTGAAGAAAATCTGGATCGGATTGGCTCCGTCCACCCTTGCCGCCTCATAAAGCTCTGCCGGAATATTCTGAAGCACACCTGTCAGCTGAAGGAGGGTATACGGAACACCTACCCAGATGTTGATTACGATAACCGTCACTCTCGCCCAAGTCGGATCCGTGAAGAACGGAAGGCTGGTGCCTTCTGCAATGATTCCAAGCTCCCGGAGCAGGACGTTGACCGCGCCCTCCGGCTGAAGCATGGTTCTCATGATCAGAAGGGATACGAACATCGGAACCGCACAGGACAGGACGAAGCAGAATCTCCAGAACCCTTTTGCACGGGTATCCTTCCGGTTGATGACAATGGCCAGGATCATACCGAAAATATAGTTGGTGAACGTAGCGAAGAACGCCCACACGATCGTCCAGATCAGGACACCCCAGAAGGTACTTCCCAGGACGCTGCTGCTGTCAAACAGGGTGGCAAAGTTGTCAAGACCTACCCAGTCAAACAGATTCAGGTGATTGTCCAATTTGCTGTAATTGGTGAACGCCATGCAGATCATGAAGATCAGCGGCAACACCGTCAAACCGAAGATGAACGTCAAAGGAGGAGTCATCAGAAGTCTGTGCAGATTCTCATGAAGCAGGGACTTCAGATCCTCTTTAAAGTTTTTGACATGTTTTCCCGCCTTATCCAGGCACTCTTCAAGCATCCCCTCCAAATCCACACCATCAGAAGGGTAAATAGTAAGAAAGAGTGCGGATTATACTCCGGACGAAACTTTTCGAGGAGGCTTATATGGCAACACTAAGCGATATTGCAGAAAAATTAGGCATTACAAAAGGCACAGTCTCCAAAGCGCTGAACGATGCTCCAGATATTAGCGAAACAATGCGAAAAACCATTTTGGAAACGGCCGTGGAGATGGGCTATACCCTGAAACGTCAGAAAAAGAATGAATTCAAAAAGCTCTGTATTTTCATCGAAAATATGGATTATAATGTCCCCAATGATTTTGGCTATGAAATTGTCCTGGGGTTCAAAAAAGCGGCAGAACCTGCCGGATACCAGGTGGATCTTGTGGCTCTGACGCCTGAATTCCAGAAAACACATCCCTATGATATCTATATGCTCCAAAACGGCTACATGGGTGCCTATGTGATGGGGCTTGCCCTGGCCGACCCATGGATGGCTCAATTTTCCCACACACGGTATCCTACGGTACTCTATGACAACTATGTGAAAGACAATCTCTGTACCGCCTATGTTGGCCTGGATAATTATGAGGGACTGGATCTTCTTATCTCCCACCTAAAAGGTCTGGGACACCAGAAAATCGGCCTTTTAAGCGGAGCGCTCGGCTCCCACATCACCCAGGCACGCTACAAAGCCTTTCACAACGCTATGCGGAAAAATCACCTGAAAATCGACTCCGATCTGGTACGGTGTTCCTATTATATTACCGAATGTACCTCCCAGCATCTCCCGCATCTTTTGAACCACGGCGCCACCGCCATTGTATGCAGCCACGATATGCTTGCCAATGCAGTCCTGACTGCCTGCAGGGATTTCGGCTACCGCATCCCCGAGGACTTAAGTATTGTAGGGTTTGACGATCTCCCGCTCTCCGCTTACACGTTCCCGCCGCTCACCACCATCCGTCAGGATCGGGAGGCTCTGGGAAAATGCGGCTACTTTGCACTCAACAGTCTCCTGGAAAAGGTGCCTGTTGGAACCCTGCTCCTCCACGCACAGCTTATTCTCCGAAGCTCTACGGGAAAAGCTCCCTCACAGCCGGTACAGCCTGCATCTCCCCTTCCGATGCTGTAAGGTGTTCCAGTCACTGTCCGCTTCCCGTCAGATATCCTCCTGCCTGTGCAGGCATGCCTGCGCCTCCATGCGGCTGTCCTCTTCCGCCCAGCTCGTGACTACGTCACTCGCTGTCCGTTGCCCGTCGGATATCCGCACGTCTGTGCAAGCAAGCTTGCCCACCCATGCGGCTGCCCGACGGGCGTATCGCACAAAAATCCGCCGGAATCTAAGAGTTTTTGCTCTGATTCCGACGGATTTTCTGACTTACGGTTTTGGGGTTACGCCTGAAGCTGTGCCAGACGTTCCTTCACCTGTTCCATCATTTCCGTATATTTCTGAAGTTTTGCTTTTTCTTCCTCAATCTTCGCCTGAGGCGCTTTGCTGATGAATTTTTCATTGCCCAGCATACCGTTTACACGGGCAAGTTCTTTTGTCAGGCGCTCTTCCTCTTTTTTCAGGCGTTCCAGTTCCTTCTCTACGTCCACCAGTTCCGCAAAAGGCATATAGATCACGGCTTTTGGAATCACGGCCGATACGGCGTCGTCGGCAATTCCGCTCTTGTCCGCCTGCACCAGGACTTCACTGGCGTAGCCCAGCGTCGCAAAGAATACTTTGCCCTGTTCGAAAATCGAACGGACTTCTTCATCCTCCGAAACCACAATAACCTTTGCCTTCTTGCTGGGCGGAACGTTCATTCCGGTGCGGACATTCCGGATGCCCCGCACTGCGTCCTTGATTGTCTCCACAGCTTTCTCATCTTCTGCAAAGTTCCATTCTTCTGTGAATTCCGGCCAGTTGGAGATCATAATGGATTCTTCCTCCGGATGCAGGGTGCAGAAAATTTCCTCAGTGATAAACGGCATATAGGGATGAAGAAGCTTCAACGCATTGGTAAGCACTGTTTTCAGCGTCCAAAGGGCTGCCGCCTTGGTGTTGTCCTCATCATTGTAAAGACGCGGTTTTACCATCTCAATATACCAGTCGCAGAATTCCTCCCAGATGAAATCATATACCTTGGAGACAGCGATTCCCAACTCGTACTTGTCCATATTCTCCGTTACTTCTTTGGCCAGCGTATTCACTTTGGACAGAATCCACTTATCGGCTCCTGTCAGCTTCTTAAGATCCATCGCCTTTGGAATCTCTGCTTTTTCCAGGTTCATCATAATGAATCTGGACGCATTCCACACCTTGTTGGCAAAGTTACGGCTGGATTCCACTCTTTCCCAATAGAAACGCATATCATTTCCCGGTGCGTTTCCAGTCATCAGCGTCAGACGAAGGGCGTCTGCGCCGTACTTGTCAATAACCTCCAGAGGATCGATTCCATTTCCTAACGATTTGCTCATCTTTCTTCCCTGGCTGTCCCTCACCAAGCCATGGATCAGCACATGATGGAACGGCACTTCTCCGGTCTGCTCCAGTGCGGAGAATACCATCCGGATCACCCAGAAGAAAATGATATCATAACCGGTTACCAGCACGTCCGTTGGGAAGAAATAATCCAGATCTTCCGTCTTGTCCGGCCATCCTAAGGTCGAGAAGGGCCACAGTGCTGAAGAAAACCAGGTATCCAGCGTATCTTCATCCTGGGTAAGATGGGTACATCCGCATTTCGGGCATTTCTCCGGCGCGCCTCCCTTCTGCACTACGATCTCGCCGCATTCATCGCAGTAGTAGGCCGGAATCCGATGCCCCCACCAGAGCTGGCGGGAAATACACCAGTCGCGGATATTCTCCAGCCAGTGAAGGTAAATTTTGTCAAAACGTTCCGGTACAAAGGTCAGCTTGCCGCTCTTTAATGCCTCGATCGCCGGTTTCGCCATCTCCTCCATTTTCACGAACCACTGCTGCTTCACCATGGGTTCTACCGTGGTATGGCAGCGGTCATGCGTTCCCACGCTGTGGGAATGGGGAACGACTTTTACCAGAAGTCCCAGATCTTCCAGATCCTTTACAATGGCTTTTCTCGCCTCATAACGCTCCATGCCCGCATATTTTCCGCCCTTCTCGTTGATGGTAGCGTCATCATTCATGATATTGATCTCCGGCAGGTCGTGGCGGCGTCCCACTTCAAAGTCGTTGGGGTCGTGGGCCGGGGTGATTTTCACGCAGCCGGTACCGAACTCCTTGTCCACATAGGCATCTGCAATCACCGGAATCTGCCGTCCTGTCAGCGGAAGCTCCAGCATTTTGCCCACCAGATCCTTGTACCTTTCATCCTCCGGGTTCACGGCTACTGCCGTATCACCAAGCAGCGTCTCGGGACGGGTAGTGGCAATCTCCACGAATTTTCCCTCTTCCCCTACGATGGGGTAGTTGATATGCCAGAAGAAGCCGTCCTGATCCTCATGCACCACTTCGGCATCGGAGATGGAAGTCTGGCAAACCGGACACCAGTTGACAATCCTGGAGCCCTTGTAAATGTATCCTTTCTCGTAGAGACGTACAAATACCTCCTCCACTGCCTTGGAACATCCCTCGTCCATCGTGAAGCGTTCTCTGTCCCAGTCAGCGGACACGCCCAGCTTGTGGAGCTGGTTGATGATCTTGCCGCCATACTCTTCTTTCCACGCCCAGGCATGTTTGAGGAACTCTTCCCTTCCGATCTCGTCCTTGTCGATCCCCTGTTCCTTCAGTTTCTGGATCACCTTTACCTCCGTGGCGATTGCCGCATGGTCGGTTCCCGGCTGCCACAGAGCATTGTATCCCTGCATCCTCTTGTAACGGATCAGAATATCCTGCATGGTATTGTCCAGGGCGTGGCCCATGTGAAGCTGACCTGTGATATTTGGCGGAGGCATGACAATGGTAAACGGCTTTTTGCTCCGATCCACTTCTGCGTGGAAATACTTTTTATTCAGCCAGTTCTGATAGATTCGGTCCTCCAGCCCTTTCGGGTCGTAGGTCTTTGCCAATTCCTTGCTCATCTTTATTTCTCCTTTTCTTTTTCTGTGGGCGTACTACGTCGGATATCCGCACTCTCGCGCAAGCAGGCTTGCCCATCCATGCGGCTGCCCTCTTCCGCTCAGCTCGTGACTACGTCACTCGCTGTCCGTTGCCCGTCGGATATCCGCACGTTTGTGCAAGCAAGCTTGCCATCCATGCGGCTGCCCGACGGGCGTATCGCGCAAAAAAGCCCTTTGCACAGTCGTGTGCAAAGGGCGAATGTCTCGCGGTACCACCTTTTCTTATATGCAAAACGCATACATCTTCTGCCATCCGGTAACGGGGATGAATCGTGAACGCCTACTCTTCTTTTTCAGCGTTCCGGCTCCAAAGCTACCTTCCACCCGTGCGTCCCTGGATGCTCTTTCAGCCGGTGAAGCTTCCTCTCTTTCGGTGCTGCGGATGTACTCCTCTTTTTCATCGCCTTTTCATATACTGGAATGATAGCTAAGATTCCTCCGTTTGTCAAGTATTATTTCCAACAGCTCCCGCGCTTTCCGTCTCCTGCTCTGCGGAAAGCAGCCCATCCATATACGCCCAGATCTCGTCCCTTCCCTGTTTCGTCTCTGCAGAAAACGGAATCACCACCGTTCCTGGTCTGACGTCCAGTCCGGTTTTCACGGCCTTTACCTGCTTTGCCACCTGGCTTCTCTTGATCTTGTCCAGCTTGGTGGCAATAATTACCGGCTCAAAGCCATTGTGGCAGATCCACTCGTACATCTGCCTGTCATTGGCGGAAGGGTCATGACGGATGTCGATCAAAAGGAAGACCGCTTTCAGCTGCTTGGAACCGTGGAGGTAACGCTCAATCAGCTTCCCCCACTCCTCCTTCGCCTTCTGGGATACCTTGGCATAACCATATCCCGGCAAATCCACCAGATACATGGCATTATTGACGTTATAGAAATTGATGGTCTGTGTCTTGCCCGGCTGGGAACTGGTCCTCGCCAAGGATTTCCGGTTCATCAGGGCATTGATCAGGGAAGATTTTCCCACATTGGACTTCCCGGCAAAGGCCACCTCGATCTTGTCGTTTTTCGGCAGGGTACTGGTGATACCGCAGACCGTCTCCAATGCTACGTTTTTAATAATCATCGCTTACTCCGTTTTTACGAGTGCTTCTTTCAGCACTTCATCCATGTGTTCTACAAATAAGATCTCCAGACCTTTCTTGATCTCGTTGGAAATTTCCTCCACATCCGGTCTGTTTTTCTCCGGAACCAAGACGGTTCTCATGCCTGCGTTCTTTGCCGCCAGAAGCTTCTCCTTCAAACCTCCGATGGGCAGGACGCGGCCTCTCAGGGTAATCTCGCCCGTCATGGCGATGTCCGCACGGACCGGAATCCTTGTGATAGCGGACAGCATCGCCGTAGCCATGGTGATCCCGGCAGAGGGACCGTCCTTGGGAACTGCGCCCTCAGGAATATGGATATGAATATCGTTCTTGCTGAAAAACTCCTTGTCGATCCCATACTGGGCGCTGACAGAACGGATATAGCTGATCCCTGCCACCGCAGATTCCTTCATCACATCCCCAAGCTGCCCTGTAAGCGTCAGCTCGCCTTTTCCCGGCATCACGTTGACCTCAATCTCCAGAGTCTCCCCGCCCACGCTGGTCCAGGCAAGACCGCGGACAATTCCCACATCGTCCTTCTCATTGAGACGGTTGACGGTATACCGCTCTTTCCCCAGATATTTGGACAGATTCCCCTCTGTGATCTTTAAGGACTCTTTCTTCTCCTCCAGGAGTTCCCTAGCCGCTTTCCTACAGATCTCCCCGATCTTCCTTTCCAGGTTCCTGACGCCCGCTTCCCTGGTGTAAGCGGAAATCATTTTCTTTAACGCCCGGTCTGTGATGGAAAAACGATAGTTCTCCAGCCCATGCTTTCGAACCTGCTTTGCCAAAAGGTGCTCCCTTGCAATATGGAACTTCTCATTCTCCGTATAGCTGGAAATCTCAATGACCTCCATACGGTCCAAGAGAGGTCTTGGGATCGTCTGAATATCGTTGGCTGTGGCCACAAAGAGCACTTCGGACAAATCCAGCGGAATTTCCACATAGTTGTCGCGGAATTTGTTGTTCTGTTCGGAATCCAGCACTTCCAAAAGGGCAGAAGAGGTATCTCCCTTATAATCGCTGCTGACCTTGTCGATCTCGTCCAACAGCATCAGAGGATTCTTCACTCCGGCCATTTTAAGCCCGTTGGCAATCCGTCCCGGCATAGCCCCGATATAGGTCCTTCTGTGTCCGCGGATTTCCGCTTCATCCCGGACGCCGCCCAGACTGATCCGGACATATTTCTTCTCCAGAGCTCTGGCGATAGAACGGCCAATGGACGTTTTTCCGGTTCCAGGCGGTCCTACCAGGCAGAGGATCGGGCTGTCCCCCTTCTTCGTCAAAGTACGGACTGCCAGAAACTCCAGCACCCTCTCTTTCACTTTTTCCAATCCGTAATGATCCTCTTCCAAAACCTTCTTGGCATTCTTTAGATCCTGATTATCCTTGGAGGCCTTATCCCAGGGAAGCTCCAGAAGCGTTTCGATATAGCCCCGGATCACAGAACTTTCCGCAGAATTATTGCCCGCGTTTTTGAATCGGTCGATCTCCTTGTTGATCCGCTCCTTAACCTCCTTGGAAGCTTTCAGTTTTTTCACTTCGTCCCGAAAATGCTCCACCTCGGCATAGGTATTGTCCTCTCCCAGTTCTTCCCGGATGACTTTCAGCTGTTCCCGCAAAAGATATTCCCGTTGGTTCTTATCCACCTGCGCCTTGATCTTATTCTGGAGTTCATGTCTGATATGCATGACCTCCACCTCATTGCTCAAAAGGACACTTAACAGTTCAAACCGCTCATAGATATCCACAGCCTCCAGGATCCTCTGGCGCTGTTCGTAATAAAGCGGAACATTGATGGCAATCTGATCTACCAGCTTCTTCAGATCCTTCATCTCCAGAATCTGCGCAGAAAGCTCTTTGCTCATCTTCCCGTTCTCTTCACAGTAATCCTTAAAGATACTCTTCAGGGTACGCGCCATAGCCTCCTGGCTTCTCGTATCCAGCATTCCTTCTTCTTCCTCGGAAAATACGGATATATCTGCCTCCAGAAAGCCCTCCGCATCCTCCAGGCAGATCAGCTCTGCCCGGTCCGTGCCTTCTACCAGCACCCGGAAAATATTCTTTGGAAGCTTCATGACCTGCTTGACCGTCACAATGGTCCCTACCCGATAGAGATCCTCCTGGGCAGGTTCCTTCGTATCCGCAGAACGCTGTGCGACCACAAAGAGTCTCTGATCCCGCTGCATTGCTTCCTCTACAGCTTTCACAGAACGTTCCCGGCTGATGTCAAAATGCACGATCATGGACGGCAGGATCGTCATTCCCCGAAGCGCCACAGCCGGTATCTTATTGATTTCTTCCTTCATGCAGTTTCCTCGATTTCTTTCACGACTCGTTTGCCTTTGCCCCGCCCTTTGGAACGCACATCGTCCTGGTACATCAATACCGGTTCTCCCGTCTGGTCGATCACGTCCTTGGTCACAAGGCAGCTCTCCACTCCCTCCTCGGATGGGAGATTGTACATAATATCCATCATGGATTTCTCCAAAATTGCGCGCAGGCCTCTGGCGCCGGTCTTTCTCTCCAGCGTCTTATTCGCCACCTCTTCCACGGCTTCGTCAGAGAAGGAAAGTTCCACGCCGTCCAGCTCAAACATCTTCTTGTACTGTTTGATGATCGAGTTTTTCGGCTCCTTCAGGATCCTGATCAGCGCCGGCTTATCCAGCTCGTCCAAGGATACCACCACCGGTACACGGCCGATGATCTCCGGGATCATGCCGAATTTCACAAAATCCTGTGGAAGCGCCTTCTTCAGGATTTCTCCCACATTGTGCTCCCTCTTCTCATTCACGGCAGAGTTAAAACCGATGGCTTTCTGATCCAGACGGCCCTCAATGATCTTCTCCAACCCCTCAAAAGCACCGCCGCAGATAAACAGAATGTTCGTGGTATTGATCTGCAGAAGTTCCTGATGGGGATGCTTCCTTCCGCCCTGGGGCGGAACAGACGCCACCGTTCCTTCCAGGATCTTCAGCAGTGCCTGCTGTACGCCCTCTCCGGAAACGTCACGGGTGATGGAAGCATTCTCCGATTTCCTGGTGATCTTGTCAAACTCATCGATATAGATGATCCCATACTCCGCCTTCTTGATATCATAATCTGCTGCCTGGATCAGCTTCAGCAGGATGTTCTCCACATCCTCACCCACGTATCCAGCCTCTGTCAGGGATGTTGCATCCGCAATGGCAAACGGAACGTTCAACATTCTTGCCAGCGTCTGTGCCAACAGAGTTTTTCCGGAGCCGGTAGGCCCCAGCAACAGGATATTGCTCTTCTGCAGCTCCACGTCTCCGATGGTTCTTCCGGACGTGATCCGTTTGTAGTGATTGTATACAGCCACAGCCAAAGCCTTCTTCGCTTCCTCCTGGCCGATGACATAATCATCCAGAAAAGCCTTGATCTCCTTGGGCTTTAAAAGCTTGAGGCCATCCTCCTCCTCTTCCGGCTCATAGTAGCCGTCCATCTCCTCATCCACGATCTCCGCGCAGATTTCAATACATTCATCACAGATATATACGCCGTCGGGCCCTGCGATCAGTTTTCTGACCTGATCCTCCGATTTATTGCAAAAAGAACATCTCACCTTATGTTCTCCATATTTTCCCGCCATATTTTCACCTCATCTATCGCCGGGGCAGCTTTTCACAGCTGTCTTTCCAGCGCTGCCCTCATTATAAGCATCGAAAGGGGATGTTTTGATGCAACATCCCCTTTTGTACCTGATCCCATGTGATACGCATTCAGTCTCGGGGGTATTCTCCGTCTTAATGATTGGTGATCACACTGTCAATCAATCCGTAAGCTTTGGCCTCCTCTGCGCTCATATAATGATCGCGCTCGGTATCCACCTCGATCACGCCCAAGGGCTGGCCGGTATTGGCTGCCAAATGCTCGTTCAGTTTTTTCTTCGTCTCCAAAATACGGTCTGCCACAATCTTAATATCCGTTGCCTGTCCCTGGGCACCGCCGGAAGGCTGATGAATCATGATCTCTGCATTGGGAAGCGCAAAACGCTTTCCTTTAGCGCCCCCCGCCAGCAGGAATGCCCCCATGCTGGCTGCCATGCCGATACAGATGGTCGATACGTCGCATTTGATGTAATGCATGGTATCATAGATCGCCCATCCCGCTGATACGGAACCGCCCGGGCTGTTAATGTAAAGGTGTATATCCTTTCCCGGATCCTCAGCTTCCAAAAACAGAAGCTGCGCCACGATCAGATTCGCACTGACATCCGTCACTTCCTCACCGAGGAAAATGATCCTGTCCTTTAAAAGTCTTGAGTAAATGTCGTAGCTTCTCTCGCCGCGACTTGTCTGTTCAATGACATAAGGCACTAAACTCATGAAGCTTCTCCTCTCTTCCAAAAGTCGCCATCCAAGGGGGAAATCTCTCAGACTTCCTTTGCAGCCTCTCTTACCAGATCTACGGCTGCCTGGATCGCCAAATCCTTCTTCATCTGTTCTCTCTCGTATTCACCCATCAGCTCTTTGAGCTTGTCAGCTTCCATCTTGTATACGTCGGCAAGCTTTGTAATCTCCTCGTCTACTCTTTCATCGGAGATCTCAATGTTTTCCGCTTTTGCAACTGCCTCCAGCACCAGGCTGTTCTGGATCCGTTTCAGAGCTTCCGGTCTCATCTGCTCTCTCATCTTGTCTACATCCATGCCGGTAAACTGGAAATACTGTTCCATGGTCAGACCCTGGGATTTCATTCTCCTTGCAAAGTCTTCCATCTGGTTGCGGATCTGGGTATCTACCATTGCATCCGGAATCTCCATGGTAGCATTCTCTACGATTTTCTCTACCACAGCGTTCTCCTTCTGGGATTTCGCTGTTCTTTCTTTTCTCTCAAGCAGGTTTTTCTTGATGTCAGCTTTGTACTCGTCCATGGTCTCGAACTCGGATACCTCGGAAGCGAACTCGTCGTCTGCCTCCGGCAGCTCCTTCACCTTGATCTCATTGACCTTGCATTTGAATACGGCAGCCTTGCCTGCAAGATCCTTGGCATGATATTCCTCCGGGAAGGTTACGTTTACATCCAGCTCTTCACCGATCTTTGCGCCGATCAGCTGATCTTCAAAGCCCGGGATGAAGCTTCCGGATCCAATGGTCAGCTCATAGTTCTCGGCCTTTCCGCCCTCAAAGGGAACGCCGTCCACGGAACCATCGAAGTCCAGTTTGATGATATCGCCATTCTCCACAGCTCTGTCGTCGATGTCGATCATTCTGGAGTTCTTCTCTCTCTCTTTATCGATTTCAGCCTGGATTTCCTCGTCGGTCACTTCCACCTCACTCTTGGGAACCTCCACGCCCTTGTACTCGCCTAAGGTTACTTCCGGTTTTACAGCAACGGTTGCTGTAAAAATGAACGGCTTGCCGCTCTCGATCTGAACCACGTCGATTTCCGGCTGGGATACGATCTCCAGATCACAGTCCTCAATCGCTTTCTCATACTGTTCCGGGATCAGTGCATTCGCTGCATCCTCAAAGAAAATCCCCTGACCGTACATCTTCTCGATCATCTTGCGGGGCGCTTTGCCTTTCCGGAATCCGGGAATGTTGATTCTTCCCTTCATCTTCAGATATGCTTTCTGAACTGCATTCTCAAAATCCTCGGCACTTGCTTCGATGGTAAGCTTTGCCATGTTTTTTTCCAGCTTTTCAACCTGTAAACTCATGGTACTTTATTTCCTCCTGATTTTATAAATTTCCAATTTTTCTATTCTGGGAACTTCTCCCCCGCTGCAGATGGGCAAAGTTCCATACTTATAGTCATTGTAGTAGTATATCACAAGCTTTCCAAAAAAGCCACTGTTTTTTTTAAACAGAAACTGG